>CAMFIX010000449.1 GCA_945952425.1 uncultured Pseudorhodobacter sp.
CTGTAACTTTGCCCGCCAAGCCCATGATGCAGATAATGAAACTCGGCCACCGAGGCGTAACCCGCCTCCGCCATCTCGACCATGACCTGCGCGGCGATCGCCTCGACATCCTCGGGGCTCAGGCTCTCCAGAAAGCGGTACATTAGGCTGCGCCAGGTCCAGAAACTGTCCTGCCCGGCGGTGCGATATTCCGTCAGCCCCGCCATGGCGCGCTGAAAGGCATGGGAATGCAGGTTGACCGGCGCAGGCAGCAGCACATCGACCGTGGGATTGCCCCCCGTGGTGACCGCAACGATCCGCCCCTCCGCGATCTCGACCACGACATCCCGCGCCCAGCCGGTGGGCAGCAAAGCCTGTTTCGCCGCGATCTGCATGGAACCTCCTTGACGGCTGATTATGTGCAGACATAATAACGCCTGACACAGACATAAGGCAAGTCCCATGAGTCGCCCCCTGGTGCTGAAGAATGCGGTGATCGCCACGATGGAGGGCGGCTACGGGCTGGGGCCGACGGCGCTGGTGGCCGAGGGCGGCGTGGTGACCTGGGTCGGCGACGACCTGCCCGCGACCTTTGCGCCGCTCGCCCGCGACCTTGGCGGCGCACTGGTCACGCCGGGGCTGATCGACGCGCACAGCCACATCGTCTTTGCCGGCAACCGGGCGGCCGAGTTCGAGCTGCGGCTGAACGGGGCGAGCTATGAAGAGGTCGCGAAAGCGGGGGGCGGCATCCTCTCGACGGTGCGGGCGACACGGGCGGCGTCAGAGGAAAGCCTTCTGGATCAATCGCTTGCCCGCGCCGATGCGCTGATCGCGGGGGGTGTGACAACGCTGGAGATCAAGTCCGGCTACGGGCTGACCGTGGGGGACGAGCTGAAGATGCTGCGCGTCGCGCGCGAGATCGGGCGGCAGCGGCGGCTTCGGGTGGTGACGACGCATCTCGCCGCCCATGCGGTCCCGCCCGAATATGCTGGCCGCGCAAGGGCTTACATCGAAGAGATCGCCATCCCCTCGCTGCGGCAGGCGGCGGCCGATGGTCTGGTCGATGCCGTCGATGCCTTTTGCGAGAAGATCGCCTTCCAACCCTCTGACGTCGAAGCGCTTTTCCAAGAGGCGCGCAGCTTGGGCCTGCCCGTCAAGCTTCATGCCGAACAACTCTCCGACCTTGATGGCGCCGCTTTGGCCGCCCGGTTCGGCGCGCTGTCGGCCGACCATCTGGAATATCTTTCTCCCAAGGGAATCAAGGCGATGGCCGAGGCGGGTTCGGTCGCCATGATCCTGCCCGGCGCCTATTATACCCTGCGCGAGACGCAGATGCCGCCCATCGAGGCCCTGCGCGCCGCCGGTGTGCCGATGGGCGTGGCGACCGATTGCAACCCGGGCTCCTCGCCGCTGGCCTCGCTGACCCTGGCGATGAACATGGCCTGCACCCTTTTCCGCATGACCCCGCTGGAGGCCTTGCAGGGCACGACCACCCACGCCGCGCGCGCGCTGGGGCTGCAGGCGGGCCGGATCGCGCTCGGACAACCGGCCGATCTCAGCATCTGGAACGCCGCGCATCCCGCTGAACTCTCTTACAAAATCGGCCAGACCCCCATGGCCCGCATCTTCGGAGGCCAATATGACTGAGACCCTGACCCCCGGCCAAACCACGCTCGCCCAGCTGGAGCGGATCTGGCGGCAAGAGCTTCCCGTGCGGCTGGACCCCTCTGCAATGCCCGGCATCGTCCGCGCCGCCGCCCATATCGCCAAGGCCGCCGCCGGAAGCGCCGCCGTCTATGGCGTGAACACCGGCTTCGGCAAGCTCGCAAGCCTTAAGATCGCCCCGGAAGATACCGCCACCCTTCAGAAAAACCTGATCCTATCGCATTGCTGCGGCGTGGGTGAGCCCATGCCCCGCGCCACGGCCCGGCTGATGATGGCGCTGAAGCTCTTGTCGCTCGGCCGCGGCGCTTCGGGCGTGCGGCCCGAGGTCGTGGCGCTGATCGAGGCGATGCTGGCCAAGGGCGTGACGCCGGTGATCCCGGCGCAGGGTTCGGTCGGCGCCTCGGGCGACCTGGCGCCGCTGGCCCATATGACCGCCGTGATGCTGGGCGAGGCGGAGGCCGAGCATGACGGCCACATCAAGAGCGGCGCGCAAGCCCTTCGTGACGCAGGTCTTTCCCCGATCACGCTTGGCCCCAAGGAGGGCCTCGCGCTGATCAACGGCACCCAGTTCAGCACGGCCTATGCGCTGGCGGGCCTCTTTGGCGCGCAGAATGCGGCGAGCAATGCGCTCGTCACTTCCTGCCTGTCGACCGACGCCATCATGGGCTCCACCGCGCCGCTGGAGCCCGAAATTCACAGCTTGCGCGGCCAGCCGGGGCAGATTGCCGCCGCCGCCACGATGCGCGCCCTGCTGGAGGGCTCCGAAATCCGCGAGAGCCACCGCGAGGGCGATACCCGGGTCCAAGACCCCTATTGCATCCGCTGCCAGCCCCAGGTGACGGGCGCCGCGATGGATGTGCTGGCCCTGGCCGCCCGCACGCTGGAGATCGAGGCCAATGCGGCCACCGACAACCCACTGGTCTTGTCGGATGGCCAGATCGTCTCCGGTGGGAACTTCCACGCGGAACCCGTTGGATTCGCTGCCGATATGATCGCCATGGCGATCAGCGAAATCGGCGCCATCGCGCAGCGCCGCGTGGCCCTGATGGTGGACCCGACGCTCTCCTTCGACCTGCCCGCTTTCCTCACGCCCAAACCCGGCCTGAACTCCGGCCTGATGATCGCCGAGGTGACGACCGCCGCCTTGATGAGCGAAAACAAACACTTGGCCCATCCGACGGTGATCGACTCGACGCCCACCTCCGCCAACCAGGAAGACCATGTCTCGATGGCCGCCCATGGCGCGCGGCGCCTGGGGACCATGGTCGCGAACCTGAACGTCATCCTCGGCGTCGAGGCGATGACCGCCGCGCAAGGCATTGAATTCCGGGCACCTTTGCTGACCTCTGCTCCCTTGCAGCGCGTGGTCGCCCGCCTGCGCCAGGACATCGCCCCCCTCGGCGACGACCGCTATATGGCGCCCGACCTGACTGCCGCCGCACTCCTCGTGGCCTCCGGCGCGCTCACCCAAGCCACTCAAATCCCTTTCACATTTGCTTAAATATCCCACGGGGGTCTGGGGGTGTGAAACCCCCAGCCGCCCTATGCCGCCAGGCGCCCCATTTCCCCTTG
>CAMFIX010000450.1 GCA_945952425.1 uncultured Pseudorhodobacter sp.
GGTGCGCCATCGGTTCGAGAACCGATGGACGCGGGGGGTGTGAAACCCCCGGCGCTTACCGCGTGAACCAGCCCTTGTAGGTCTCGCGCAGGACGTTCTTCTGCACCTTGCCCATCGTGTTGCGCGGCAAATCCGCCACCACCACCGCGGCCTTGGGCTGCTTGAACCGCGCAAGATCCCCTGCAATCGCCGAAAGCGCTGCTTCGGGCGTCACATCCCCCACGATCACCGCAAAGACCGCCTCGCCGAAATCGGGATGCGGCACGCCGATCACCGCGCTTTCGGTGACGCCCGGCACGGCATCCAGCAAGAGCTCCACCTCTTTCGGATAGATGTTGTAGCCGCCCGAGATCACCAGGTCTTTCGCCCGCCCGACGATGGAGACATAACCCTCGCCATCCACCACCCCCAGGTCGCCCGTGATGAACCAGCCGTCGGGGCGCAGCTCTTCGGCCGTCTTTTCCGGCATCTGCCAATAGCCCTGGAAGACATTCGGGCCCCGCACCTCGATTCCGCCGACCTCGCCCGTTGGCAAAGGCCCCGCAGGCCCCATGATCCGCAGCTCCACCCCCGGCAGCGGGAAGCCGACCGTCCCCGCCCGCCGCTCGCCCTCATAGGGGTTGGAGGTGTTCATATTGGTCTCGGTCATGCCATAGCGTTCCAGGATGCGATGGCCGGTGCGCTCCTCGAAGGCGCGGTGGGTCTCGGCCAAAAGCGGCGCCGAGCCCGAGACGAAGAGCCGCATATGGGCAGTGGCCGCGCGGTCGAAGCGGTCCTCCTGCAAGAGCCGCGTGTAGAAGGTCGGCACGCCCATCAGCGCGGTGGCCTGGGGAAGCATCCGCAGCACGGTGGCGGCGTCGAAGCCGGGCAGGAAGATCATCTGCCCCCCCGTCAACAGGCTGACGTTCGAGGCCACGAAGAGCCCGTGGGTGTGGAAGATCGGCAGGGCATGGAGCAGCACGTCCCGGGGTGTGAAACGCCAGAGCTCGGCCAGAACCTGCGCGTTGGACAGAAGGTTGCCATGGCTCAGCATTGCGCCTTTGGACCGCCCCGTGGTGCCCGAGGTGTAAAGGATCGCGGCCAGATCGCCCGACGCCCGGGGGGTGGGCTGGAAAGGCGCGGTCCCCGGTTGGAAGCTGCCCTCGCCCTTCGGCCCCAAGGTCTCCAGCCGGGCCGCGCCCGCGACGGGCGCCAGCGCCGCCGCCTTGGCCGGATCGCAGAGGAACAGCCGCGGCGTGGCGTTTTCGATGAAATAGGCGACTTCGCTGGGGGTATAGGCGGTGTTCAACGGCAGGAAGACCGCGCCGATGCTGACGGTCGCGGCATAGATCGCCAGCGCCTGGGGCGATTTCGCCACCTGCACCGCCACCCGGTCGCCGGGTTGCACACCGGCCGCGCGCAAGGCCGCGGCATAGCCCGCCAGCATGTCGTGAAACCCGCGCCCCGACAGCGTGCTGCCGTCGGGCAGGATCATCAGCGCGCTCTCGCGCTGGGCCAGGGGCGCGAAAAGCGCGTCGTAAAGCGGGTTGTTCATGCGGACCACCTCCGGCCCCCGTGCTGCCATGGCTGCGATTGGGCATCAACTGGAAACGGATTGTTTCCGGCGCTCCGCAGGCTCACCCAAGGCTCGCCACGTTTCGGCCCCGCTTGGCCCGGATGCTGACCCCTAGCAGAAGGAGCCACCCCATGTCCCTCATCCAGTCCCTGATCGCCCGCTTCTCGCGTCCCAAGGCCGAGGCGCCCGACGCCTTTTCGTTGCGGCTCGACCGCATCCAGCGCCGCGAGATGCGGCTGCGGGCGCGGCGCGCGCTGTTCAAGGCGTATGGTCAACCCCAGGAAGCCGCAGCTCTTTGACGAGATCGCGGACCTCTTGCCGGGCCGCCACGTTGGACAGGTTCAGCTGGTCCACCCCGGTGTCCTTGAGGTCCATCACCGTCAGCCCGCGCGGGAAAAGTTCGCGGTAGATCACCCGCTCGGAAATACCGGCCGCCACGCGAAAGCCGATGCGGCGGGAAAGCTCCTCCAAGGCCGCGCCCACCTTGCGCTTGTTCACCATCTGCTGGGCGCCGAGGCGGTTGCGCAAGACGATCCAGTCGATGGGCTTCAGCCCCGCCTGCGCCCGCAGCTGCCGCGCCTGCCAGACCATCTCGGAATAGATCGAGGGCCCCTTTACCTTGCCGCTTTCCGGGTCGATCCGGGCGAGCAGGTCGAAATCCACGAAACTGTCGTTCATCGGGGTAATCAGCGTATCGGCCAGGCTATGGGCCACCTGTGACAGCCGCGTATGGCTGCCGGGGCAGTCGATCACGATGAAATCGCAGGTCGCCTCCAGCGCCGTCACCGCCTCCGAGATCTTGCGGTCGTAAAGGTTCTCGCCCTCGGCCAGGGCTTCGGGGGCGATCTCGGGCAGGTCGGTATAGACCGGCGAGGGCAGGGTCAGACCGACGCGGGCAAGATAGGCCAGCCGGTTCTCGATATAGCGGGCGAAGCTTTTCTGCCGCAGGTCCAGGTCCAGCGCGCCCACCTTGAAGCCGGCGCGCACCAGCGCGGTCGCCACATGCATGCAGGTGGTCGACTTGCCCGAGCCACCCTTTTCGTTGCCGACGACGATGATATGCGCCATGGGGCCGCCCTTTTCTGCCTTTGGGCATTCCTCATAAGCCCTGCCGCGGGGTTAGGGAAGGGTCAGGCCGCCGCAAAGCTCAGGAGGTGGCTTGGCTGCACAGAAGCTGCTGATCCTCGCAGCGCACCACGGGCCAATCGGCACGGCCCCAGCAATAGCCCTTGGGAGTGTCGGTCAGCCGCAGGAACCAGGTGGGGCGGCTGCCGTCGGGCAGGCGCGCACCGCCCTCTTCCCGCAGGGTCAGCATGCGGGTGTCCTTCGCCTCCAGGTCGAAGCGGCGAAAGGCGATCTCGGCGCCGTCCGGGGCGGTGAAGGCATGGTCCCAGGTCAGGAAGGCATGCGGCGGCTGGGCCAGGAAGGTGATCGTATGGGGGTTCTGGGCGCAAGAGGTGGCCGTGTCGCTGGCCGAGCCGAAGGGCCCGGCGAAGTCGTCGGCCAAGGCGGGAGAGGCCAGAAGGATCAGGACAAGCGCGCGCATGGGGCCAAGATGCCTCCGCGGCGCTTGGGGCCAAAGCGGAAAGTCGGGGGCTCACGGAAACGTCAAGACGCCGGTGCGCCGCCGCAGCGGTGCCATTCGGTGGGGCAAAGC
>CAMFIX010000451.1 GCA_945952425.1 uncultured Pseudorhodobacter sp.
GCAGGTGCGCGGTCTGCGCACCCGGCGTTATCCGGGGCAGGCGGTGGACCTGACCCTGCACCGGGGCGAAATCCTCGGCCTCGCGGGCCTGATCGGCGCCGGGCGGACCGAGCTGGCCGAGACGATCTTCGGCCTCTCCCCGGCCCTTGGCGGTGAGGTTGACCTTGCGGGCCGCCCCCTCGCCCTGACCTCGCCCCGCGCGGCCATCGCCCAAGGCCTGGTGCTGGTGCCCGAGGACCGCAAGGCGCATGGGCTGATCCTGGATTTCCCGATCACGCAGAACATCACACTTCCCAGCCTGCGGCGGATGGCCCGCCAGGGCCTCGTCAACCGCAAGGCCGAAGCCGCGTTGGCCGAGACCCAGGCCAAGGCGCTGGACCTGCGCGCCGCGCGCCTCAGCCTGCCCGCCAGCGCGCTTTCGGGCGGCAACCAGCAGAAGGTCGTCCTCGCCCGCTGGCTGGCGCTTACCCCCCGCGTCATCCTCTTCGACGAGCCCACCCGCGGCGTGGATGTCGGCGCCAAGGCCGAGATCTACCGGCTGATGCGCGCCCTTTCCGACCGCGGCGTCGGCGTCCTGATGATTTCGTCCGACATGGAGGAGGTTCTGGGCGTCGCCGACCGCGTTCTTGTCCTGCACGAGGGGCGGATCGCCGGGGAGCTGCCCCGACACGCCCTCTCCGAACACGCCATCCTCTCGCTGGCCACCGGCCAAAGGAGCCCCGCTTGACCGACCGCAAGACCCTTGGCCTTCTGATCCTTATCCTCGTCGTCTCGGCGGTGGTCGCCGCGCTGAACCCGCGCTTTCTCTCGCCGGTCAACCTGTCGAATACGGCGAACCTGATCGGCCTCTTCGGGCTTTTCGCCATCGCCCAGGCCTTCGTCATCATCTCGGGCGGGATCGAGCTGTCGTCCGGTTCGGTCATCGCCCTGCTGGGGGTGCTCTTCGTCGATCTGGTGGGGCAGGGCGCCCTCTCGCCCGGGATCGCGACGCTGTTGGTGCTGGGTCTTGGCGCCCTGATCGGCGTGGCCCACGGGGTTCTGATCGCAAGGGTCGGATTGCAACCCTTCGTCGTCACCCTCTGCGGCCTGCTGATCTACCGCGGCATCGCGCGTTATTACACCGAAGACGCCACGGCGGGCTTCGCCTTTGGTGCCAGCTTCCCGGTTCTGGAGTGGCTGACGACCGGGCGCATCCTCGGCGTGCCGAACAGCCTGACGGCCCTGGCGCTGGTGGCGCTGGTCACCGGGGTGGTGCTGCACCGCTCGGTCTTTGGCCGCTGGCTGCTGGCCACGGGGCGCAACCCCGATGGGGCGCGCTATGCCGGGGTGAACACCGACCTCGTCCTGATCTGCGCCTATGCGATCTGCGCCACGCTGACCGCGCTCGCCGCCCTCTTCATCGCCATGTATACGCGGTCCATCTCCCCCGCCTCGCATGGCAATTTCTATGAACTTTACGCCATCGCCGCCGCCGTCCTCGGCGGCTGTTCGCTGCGCGGCGGAGAGGGGACGATCCTCGGCGTCGTCCTCGGCACCGTGCTGCTGCAAGTCCTGCAGAACCTGGTGAACATGCTGGGCATCCCGTCGTCCCTGAACTTCGCCGTCATGGGCGCGGTCATCCTCCTGGGCGTTCTGGCCGATGCCTGGGTGGCGCGGCGAAGGGCGGGCGCGAAGGGATAGTTGCCAGAAAGGCCATCTTTCATTAGGGGTCAAGCGAAGAGGGCAAGCAGGTGGCGGGATGGGCGTCCGACAGGGCAAGGACAAGGCGGCAAAGGTGACCGAAGAGCCAAGCCCACCGCCCCGGATCGGCCTTCCGCGCCAGGCGGGCAGCTTCGCGCATTTCTCGGTCGCGCAGGAAATCGGCCGCCGCATCGTCTCGGGCGACTATCCGCCGGGCACGATCCTGCCGAACGAGGCCGAATGGTCTGAGATGTTCGGCACGTCGCGGTCGGTCGTCCGCGAGGCGATCAAGATGCTGATGTCCAAGAACCTTCTGGTCTCGCGCACCAAGGTCGGCAGCCGGGTCGAGCCGCGCGAGAATTGGAACCACCTGGACCGCGACGTGCTGGCCTGGGTGGCGCAATCACCGCGCCGAGCCGACCTGATGCGCTCGCTCCAGCAGCTGCGCCACATCATCGAGCCCGAGGCCGCGGCCCTGGCCGCCGAGCGCCGGACCGAGGAGGAGATGGCGCAGATCTCTGCCGCCTGCCGCGAGATGGGGACGGCGGCGACGCTGTCGCAGCGCACGCGGGCGGATCGGCGCTTTCACCAGTCGATCCTGAACGCGACACGGAACGAACTTCTGATGCCGTTGGGCACGATGATCGACTCGTCGCTGGATTACCTTTTCACCTTCGTGACGCGCGAGGCCAATGACCTGCGGTATGCGCAAGACCTGCATGAGGCGGTCGAAAAGGCAATCCGGCTGCAAAGGCCGGATGCGGCGCGCAAGGCGGTGCGGGCGCTGTTAAACAACACCGACCAGATGCTGGCCGACCGGGGCGGGCTCGCCTGAACCCGGCAGGGCGACCCTTGCGCCCGGCCGTTGCAGGACATGCGCGGCCAGGCGGTGGGCTTGGATCGTCGCCGTGGTCGCGCAGGCGCCCGAGAGGCGGGTGGCAAGCCAGGCGGCGGTGAAGGCCTCGCGCACGCCGGCGCGGTCCAGGGGCGTCACGCGCTGGGGCAGGGGGATGCGGGCGGGGCGACCGTCGACCATCAGGATCGCGGGCGCCGTGCCGCAGCGCAGCACGACCTCCAGCGGGCCGAAAGCTGCGATGCGGGCCGCGCAGGTCTCGGGGTCGGCGGGACCGGAAAGCGCCTGAAGCGCGCCGTGGCTGGCGAAGGCGATGTCGGCCGCGGCGAAGCCCCGGGCGAGCCAGTCGGGATCGTTCGCCCCGCTGGCCTCGAAGGCCACCAGCCCGCCCCCGGCCCGAAAGCGCCGCAGCGACCACAAAAGCTGTCCCTGCCGCGCCAGCGCCCGGGCCGAGACCCAGGCGACGCGGACCCGGGGCAACGCGTCCAGCGTTTCGGCCTCATGGACCTGGGCGTCCCCGGGCAACAGGGCGCGCAGGTAATGGGCCAGCGTGGCGCCCTCTCCGATCACGGCGATGTCGCAGAGGAAGCCCATCCCCTAACCCCTCCGCGCGGCAAGCGAGAGGGCCTGTCTCTTATACACATCTGACGCTGCCGACGATATGCAGTGTGTAG
>CAMFIX010000452.1 GCA_945952425.1 uncultured Pseudorhodobacter sp.
AGATCATGCCTAGTCTCGTGGGCTCGGAGATGTGTATAAGAGACAGACCTCGGCCAGGCGCCGGTGCTGGAGGGGCCGTTGCTTTTTCGCCCCGATGGCAGCGGGGCGGGCGCCTTGCGGGTGGGCGGGTTCTTCCTGCGCATCGACACGGTGACGGGGGCTTTGGATGCCGGCTGAGGGCGGGTTCACGCTGGTGGAGGTTCTGGCCGCGCTCGCCATCGCCGCGCTGACCCTGGTCGGCGCCATGGAGGTCATGGGCCAGGGGATGCGCGTCAGCACCCGGCTGGTGAACGAGACCGCGGCGCGCGACCTGGTGCGGCGGGTGCTGGCCGAGGGCGTGGCGGGGCAGGGGACGTCGGGTCGTCTGGGGTGGAGCGCCGTGCAGCAGACGGGTGCGCTGCAGGTCGTGGTGGGCTGGCCCGGTGGCGGGCTTGCGGTGGTGGAGGCCGTCGATGCGGGCGGCTGAGGGCGGTTTCACGCTGATCGAGGTGCTGGCGGCCTTGGCCTTGGGGCTGGTGGTGATGGGGCTCGTGACCTCGACCCTGCAGGGGGCGGCGGGGCAGCTGTCGCGGGCGCGCACGGCGGCGGGGGAGGCCGATGCCTATGCCCGCGCCGCCGACCTTCTGGAGCAAGAGGCCGCCCATGCCGTGGCACTGCCCGATGCGTTTCAACCCGCCGCCCGCAGCGTCTCTTTTGCCATGACCACGCGGGAGGGCGCCACGGTCGTCCACCGCTTCACCCTCGGCGCGGCGCTGACCCTGGCCGAGGCGCCGGTGATCGGCGACAAGCCCGGGGTCTTCGGCGCGGAACGCCTGGTCTGGCAGCCCCCGGGCGAGGGTTGGGCCTTCCGCTATCTCGGCCCCAAGGGCTGGCAGGCGGATTGGAGCGACCCCGGCCTGCCGCGCGCCTTCGGCCTGGTGCAGGCCCGCGACCCCGTGGCCGTGCTGATGACCGCGGCCTTCCCGCTGTTGGCCGCGCCCGACTGCGTGCTGGGGCCCGGCGCGGCCTGCGACCTCGGCGCGGAGGTCTTTCCATGAACGAGCGCGGGGTGATCCTTTTGGCCGTCCTTCTGACCCTGACCCTGATCGCGGCCCTCGCCGCCCTGATGCTGCGGATCGGCGAGGCGGATGTGACAAGCCTTTCCGCCGAGCGCGCTTTGCTGCAGCGCGAGGTGCTGCTGCAATCGGCGCTGGTGCGGCTGGCCGGGCGGCTGCCCGCGCAGGATGGGACCTAGACCACGCTGGACCTGCCCGGCGGCAAGGTCGATGCGCGGGTTTTCGCGGCCGAGGGGCTCTTGAACCCCAACCGCACGCGGGCGGGGATTTTGCAGGCGGGGCTGGTGGCTCTGGGGCTCAGCGCCGCCCGCGCCGAGGCGGTGACGCGCGCGATGATGGCGGCGCGCAAGGCCGCCAACCGCCCGGCCTTTGCCGACGAGGCGGGCTTGCGGGCGCTGTTCACCCCGGCGGAGTGGCAGAAGGTGCGGCTGGGCCTGACGCTTCTGGGCCGGGGCGAGACGCCCGACCCCGCCCGCGCGCCGCAGTGGCTGCGGCCCCTGTTGCAGGCCCAGGCGGTGGATTTCGCAGGCGCGGGGCTGGGCGGGGTGCATGGGTTTTACGACCTCTGGCTGCATCCCGAGGGGCCAAGGGACAGTGCCGACCCCAAGGGCCGACTTTGGACCCATGTCGCGGCGCTTCTGGGCCGCGACGGGCGCTGGCATGTGATCCGCACCTTCTGGCCGGGGCCCTGCGCCGCGCCTTGCCCCCCCGCCTGCGCGGCCTGCGTGTCGTGACCGGCGGCCCGCTGCCGCAAGGCGCCCTGCGGCTGGAGCTGCCGGAAGGCGCCGTCCTGTCGCTGCCCGTCGAGACGCCTGCGACCCTCTCTCCCGACTGGCTGGCGGCGCGGATCGAGGCGCTGTCGCCCTGGGAGCCCGAGGCTTGCCTGGCCGATCTGCAACCCGGGCGGCTTGGGCTTTTGCCGCTGTCGGCCCTGCCGCCCGGTGCGCTGGTCGAGATTGCGGCGGGGCCCTTCACCTTCCGCCGCGACGAGGCCTTCCTGAACCGGTGGCGCGAGCGGCTTTTGGCCTTGGCGTGCGGGATCGCGCTGCTGGCCACCCTCGCCGCCTGGGGCGGGTGGAACGCCTGGCAAGCCGCCGCGGACCGTGCCGCCGAGGCCGGGGCCGCGCTGGAGCGGTCCTCCGCGCGGCTGGCGGCCGGAGAGGCGGCGGGCCAGCGCGCGCTGGAGTTGGCCCACCGGCGCGGGGTCGGGCCCTTGCTGCAGGCGCTGGCCGCCGATCTGCCGGACGACAGCTATTTGACCACGCTGGCGCTGCAGGGCGGGGGGCTGACCGTCTCGGGCGTCAGCCGCGCGCCGCAGGGGCTGGTGCCGGCCTTGGCGCGCGATCCGCTGTGGCAGGGGGTGGATTTCGCGGGGCCCCTGGCGCGAGACGGCGATGCGGGTTGGCTTTTCACGCTGCACGCGACGGTTGCACCATGAGGGCCGCGCTGGTGCTTTTTGCCGCGCCGGTCGTGCTGGTGCTCTTGGCGGCGGGGCTGTGGCTGGCCGCCCTGGCCGAGGCCGAGCGCGCCGACGGCCTGGGCCTCGCGCTCTCGCAGGCGCTGGCGCGGCAGCCGCAGGCCCCCGCGGTGCGGGCGGCGGGGCTGCTTTTGCCGGGGCAGAGCGCGGGGCTGCAGGCCTCGGCCCTGCAGGAAGAGCTGATCGGCCTGGCCGCGGGCGTCGATCTGCGCCAGGTCGAGATGCGCGGCACCACCGCCGAGGGCGCGCTGACCCGACGGAGCGCGCATCTCAGCTTTACCGCCGCCGAGGCGCCCGCCATGCAGCTGATCCTGGCGCTGGAGACGGCGCGGCCGCTGGTCTTTGTCGACGCGCTGCAGGTGACGGCGGCGGAGGATGGCAGCCTGACGGTGGAGGCCGATGTCTCGGCCCTGGCCGGGGGGGCGCCATGACACGGCGGCTGGCGGTCTTGCTGGCGGTGGCGCTGGTTCTGGCGGGGCTGGTGCTGCGCGAGCTTTGGCCGGGCGAGACGGCCGGGCCGTCGGTGCCGGTGGCGCCCCTGGTGGCCCTCTCGGTGGCAACCGGGACGGCGCCGGAGCCCTCGGGGCCGCTGTTCGACCGGCCGCTCTTCGACCCGCGGCGGCGCCCGCCCGAGGGGGTGGCTGCGCCCGAGGCCCCGGCGGTGCAGGCC
>CAMFIX010000453.1 GCA_945952425.1 uncultured Pseudorhodobacter sp.
CCCCATCAGCCCGCAGCCGATGACGGCGAAACCGATCTCGCGCATGGTTACGCCCCCATCCCGGCCAGCGCCTGCGCCCCGCTTGCGCCCTCGTGCACCACCTGCATCAGCGCCCGGGTGATGGCGCCGGGCCGCGCGTGCTGGATGACGTTGCGGCCATAGACGATGCCCTTGGCGCCCTGCTTCATCAGCGCGGCCGTGCGGTCCAGGATCTCGGCATCCGAGACCTTGCCGCCGCCGCGCACCAGGACTGGCAGGCCTTGGGCGATCTCGATCACGCGATAATACTCCTCGACCTGGGTGCAGGGATCGGCCTTGATGATGTCGGCCCCCAATTCCGCCGCCTGGCGGACCAGCGGCAGGATCAGGTCGATATTGCCGTCCACCATGTAACCGCCCTTGGAATTGTCTTGCATCACAAGGGGTTCGACCATCAGCGGCATGCCGTAGATGTCACATTCCCGCTTCAGCCGGTTCACGTTGCGGATGCAGGCGCGGTAGACTTCCGGTTGCCCCGGCAGCATCAGCAGGTTGACGACGACACAGGCGGCGTCCAGCGTCAGCGCCTGTTCGACCGGGCGGTCGATGATCTCGGAGAAGAGCGTGGCGGGCAGCGGCGTGCCGTAGACATTGGCGATGTCGGTGCGCAAGACCAAGGCGGGGCGCGTCTTGCCGGGGATCGCCTGCAGGATTTTCGCGGTGCCGGGCGGCAGCTGGATCGCATCGGGAGCCGCCGCGGCGATGGTCGCGATGGCAGAGCGCATATCCTCGATCCCGCCGAGAAAGCTGCGTTCGTTGAACATGCCGTGGTCGATGGCCACGTCGAAACAATGGCCCGAAGGGGCGAAGAGGCGGTTCAGGCGGGCTTGTTTCACGGCGGCGATTCCCTTGGCTTGTGCGCCCCCGAGACTGGCGGAGCCCTGCCCCGCCCGTCAACCGTTCCACCGCCCGCAAACCTGCCCTTTTCGGCCTTGTCCCCGCAAGACCTGACCCCGAAAGGCTTACCCCAGCACGCGGTCCTGCGCCTCGGCCGATTTCTGGATATCGGCGAGCGTCAGGCTTTCGATCAGCACCAGGTAGGACCAGAAGACCTCGGCAAAGACTTTGCGGATGCGGCAGGTCTCTTCGTCGGAACAATCCTCGCAACGCTGATAGGCGCGGCGCGACAGGCATTGCAGCGGCGCAATCGGCCCGTCGATCATGCGCAGAAGTTCCGAGACCGAAACCTGTTCGGGCGGCTTTATCATCTGGTAGCCGCCGGTCCGCCCCCGGGTCGAGGCGATGTAGCCCGCGTTCCGGATCTCCAGCAGGATATGTTCCAGGAACCGTTTCGGCGCCCCGGAGCGCTTGGCGATCTCTTCGATCGTCAGAGCCTCGGGCGCGGGCTTGGCGGCCTCGTCGGCCAGCGTCAACAGCGCCTTGAGGGCATATTTCATCTTCTGCGTGATCATGGTCCAGACCTAGACGGAAGAGCCCGCGGAATCAACGCGAAGCTGCGGCGGATTTCGCGGAATCGTCGGCGTTTGGGAAACGATGGCCGCCGCCCCACCCGATTGTCGCGAATTTGGCACCACCGCCACAATCCGGCCGCGAAATGACCTTCCGGCCTGCCCAGGCCGTCCAACTTGTGCCGCAGCCCCCCCTTAGCCCTGAAGGCCATAAACGCCCGGCCCCCGTCTGTCCTGTCCGGGCCATGTCACGATTGGAGAACCCCATGGCCACTTATACCGGCACCACCGGCAACGACACCCTCACCGGCTCGACCTCTGCCGACAGCATGACGGGCCTGGACGGCAACGACATCCTTTACGGTGGCGCGGGGGCGGATACGATCTTCGGGGGCAATGGCGACGATACGCTTTCGGGCGGCGCGGGCAACGACTCCATCGACGGCGGCGCGGGCTTTGACTGGGTGGATTACTCGGCCTCCTCGGCGGCGGTCAGCGTCAGCCTGGTCTCGGGGGCGACCAACACCGGGGGCGATGCGGCGGGCGACACCATCGTGGCCAACACGGTCGAGGCGATCCTGGGCTCGGCCTTCAACGACACGCTGACGGGCGACGGCAATGCGAATGCGCTGAGCGGGGGCGCGGGCAACGACATCCTTTACGGCGGGGCGGGCGACGATACGCTGACGGGCGGCGCGGGGGCCGACACGATCGACGGCGGCGCGGGCAACGACATGGTCAGCTACGCGGCCTCTTCGGCGGCGGTGAACGTGACGGTCAACGGCCGGAGCCATACAGACAGCTGAGCCTGGGGCCGTGTGCTGACCACGGTGGAGAACCTGACGGGTTCGGCCTTCAACGACACTCTGACTGGCGATGCGGGCGCCAATATCCTCTACGGCGGCGCGGGCGACGACCTGCTGGTGGGCCTGGCCGGGGCGGACACCATCGACGGCGGCGCGGGCAATGACACCGTGTCTTATGCGGCCTCTTCGGCGGCGGTGAACGTCACGGTCAACGGCAGCAGCAACACCGGCGGCGATGCGCAGGGCGATGTGCTGACCACCATCGAGAACCTGATCGGCTCGGCCTTCAACGACACGCTGACCGGCGACACCGGGGCCAACAACCTTCAGGGCGGGGCGGGTGACGACCTCATCACCGGGGGCGCGGGCGCCGACACGATCGACGGCGGCGCGGGCAATGATACGGTGTCTTATGCCGCCTCTTCGGCCGGCGTGAACGTCACGGTCAACGGCAGCAGCAACACCGGCGGCGACGCGCAGGGCGACGTGCTGACCACCGTCGAGAACCTGACGGGTTCGGCCTTCAACGACACGCTGACGGGCGATGCCAATGCCAACTTCCTGGTGGGTGGGGCGGGCAACGATTCGCTGTCGGGCCTGGCGGGCAACGACAACCTCTCGGGCGGGGGCGGCAACGACACGCTGGCGGGCGGCGCGGGCGCCGACACCATCGACGGCGGCAACAACACCGACACGGTGGATTACTCGGCCTCGACCGCGGGGGTGAACGTCACGGTCAACGGCAGCAGCAACACCGGCGGCGATGCGGCGGGCGACGTGCTGAGCAATATCGAGAACCTGACGGGTTCGGGCTTCAACGACACGCTGATCGGGGATGCCAATGCCAACGTCCTTTTGGGCGGGGCGGGCAACGACAGCCTGGTGGGCGGCGCGGGGGCCGACAGCATCGGCGGCGGGGCGGGCACCGACACGGTGGATTACTC
>CAMFIX010000454.1 GCA_945952425.1 uncultured Pseudorhodobacter sp.
CGGCCATCTCGACCGACGACGAAGTGAGGCCGGCGGCGCCCATGTCCTGGATGGAAATGACGGCGCCCGAGCCCATCAGCTCCAGGCAGGCTTCCAGCAAGCGCTTTTCGGTGAAAGGGTCGCCGACTTGCACGGTCGGGCGCTTTTCCTCGATCGTCTCGTCGAATTCCGCGCTGGCCATCGTCGCGCCGCCCACCCCGTCACGCCCCGTCTTGGCGCCCAGGTAGACGACCGGCATGCCCACACCGCTCGCGACCGAGTAGAAAATCTTGTCGGCATCGGCGAGGCCCGCCGCAAAGGCATTCACCAGGCAGTTGCCGTTATAGCTGCGGTGAAAGCGCACTTCCCCGCCCACCGTGGGCACGCCGAAAGCGTTGCCATAGCCGCCGACGCCCTCGACCACGCCCTTGACCAGCTGGCGGGTCTTGGGATGAGAGGGCTCGCCAAACGACAGCGCGTTCATCGCCGCAATCGGGCGTGCGCCCATGGTGAAGACGTCGCGCAGGATGCCGCCCACCCCCGTCGCCGCACCCTGGTAGGGCTCGATATAG
The DNA here is from genome assembly GCA_945952425.1 of uncultured Pseudorhodobacter sp. Classification (GTDB taxonomy): domain Bacteria; phylum Pseudomonadota; class Alphaproteobacteria; order Rhodobacterales; family Rhodobacteraceae; genus Stagnihabitans. Next base: position 552 of record CAMFIX010000454.1, read on the forward strand.
GACGGGTGGTTGTGGCTCTCCATCTTGAAGATCACTGCCTGGCCGTCGCCGATGTCGACGACGCCCGCATTCTCGCCCGGGCCACAGATCACTTGCGGCCCGGTCGTGGGCAGGGTGCGCAGCCATTTCTTGGACGATTTGTAAGAGCAGTGCTCGTTCCACATCGCCGAGAAGATGCCGAGCTCGGTGAACGTCGGTTCGCGCCCGATGATGCCCAAAAGGCGCTGGTATTCATCGGGCTTCAACCCGTGGGCAGCGACGAGTTCCGGGGTGATCGCGGGTTCGGCCATCGGTATCTCCCTTGGGGTTTGGCGGCGTCTTACGCAACTTCGGCCCCAAGGGAAAGAGCGTCAGAGGAAATCTTGCGCCGTAAGGGCCGTGCCGGGGGCGAGCAGGACGAACCCATCCGCATGGCCATCGCCGTTCAGGTCGGCGATGAGGCGGCCCGTGTCGATCTCGTAGCGCAGTTCGGGGCCGTGGCCGTCGAAATGCGCGGCGCCAAGCCAGGTCAGGGCCTGGCCGAAGGTGATCTTGTCCTCTCCGCCCGCTCCCACTGCTGCTCGTTTCCGCGCCAGGGCGCCCCTCGCGTCGCCCAATCGGCAAGCATTCCGCCGCAATGCAGCGAAAAGCGAAAAAAAAGGCCGAGCTTTCGCTCGGCCAAGTCCAACAGGGAGGTATGAGGTGGTAAGAGAAACTCGATTACCGCCTCGCCACCCGAGATAGGGGCAGGGGCGCGCTTCGGCAATGGCTGAAGCGCGTTTTCGGTGGCAATGCTGTTATGCGCAACGTGCATGGCTTGGGCCAGCGCCGCGTCACGGCCGCCCGCCTGCCCCCTCACCAACACCCCGCCCGGCGCTTTGCCCATGCCGCATTCTGTCGCATCCAGGCCCGGAATTGCCGCTTTCCGCCCTCGACGCCCAAGGATTGTGCAGTTGCAGCGAAAACGGGCCCAAAAAACCGGCGCGAGCACGGGAATCTGCGGTGCGGACCGGCAGGCATGTTGCAGCAGGGGGCGCTCAGGGCCTTGATGCGCCCACCGGGCCAGACCCGGACGAGATCGGCGGCAGGGGTTCGTTTCCAGGCTCACCCCCGCCGCCTTTGGTGCAACAAACGCTGCCGGCCCAATATGGGCGGTCCTCTCCCCTTTGGGAAGGGCCCAGGGCAGCCCTGACGGGGGACGCCGATGAAACTGACCGAGATGAAACTGTCGCGCCGCATGATCCTGGCCGGGGGCGCCGCATCGCTCGCTGCCCCGATGCTGGGCCGCGCCGCCTTCGCCGCCGATGACACGATCAAGGTCGGCATCCTGCATTCGCTGTCGGGCACGATGGCGATTTCGGAGACGACGCTGAAAGACACGATGCTGATGCTGATCGAGGCGCAGAACGCCAAGGGCGGGCTTCTGGGCAAGAAGCTGGAGGCGGTGGTGGTCGACCCGGCCTCGGACTGGCCGCTTTTCGCCGAAAAGGCGCGCGAGCTTTTGACCGTCGACAAGGTCGCCGCGATGTTCGGCTGCTGGACTTCCGTCAGCCGCAAGTCGGTCCTGCCGGTGGTGGAAGAGCTGAACGGGCTCTTGTTCTATCCCGTCCAGTACGAGGGCGAGGAATCGTCCAAGAACGTGTTCTACACCGGCGCCGCGCCGAACCAGCAGGCGATCCCGGCGACGGATTACTTCCTGAAGGAACTCGGCATCCAGAAATTCGCGCTTCTGGGCACCGATTACGTCTATCCGCCAGCGACCAATAAGATCCTCGAGGCCTATCTGATCTCGAAGGGCATCCCGAAGGAAGACATCTTCGTCAACTACACCCCCTTCGGCCAGTCGGACTGGGCCAAGATCGTGGCCGATGTCGTGGCTCTGGGCGCCGATGGCAAGAAGGTGGGCGTGCTTTCCACCATCAACGGCGACGCCAATATCGGCTTTTACAAAGAACTCGCCGCGGCGGGCGTCACGGCCGACAAGCTGCCGGTCTGCGCCTTCTCGGTCGGCGAGGAAGAGCTTTCGGGCCTGGACACGTCGAACCTGGTCGGTCACCTGGCCGCCTGGAACTACTTCGAAAGCGCCGATACCCCGGCCAACAAGGAGTTCATCGCGGCCTGGCACAAGTTCATCAAGGACGACAAGCGCGTGACCAATGACCCGATGGAGGCGCATTACATCGGCTTCAACATGTGGGTGAATGCGGTGACGGCGGCGGGGACGGTGGATGTCGACCCGGTGCTGGATGCGCTGATCGGCCAGAAGTTCCCGAACCTGACGGGCGGCACGGCGGAGCTTCTGCCGAACCACCACCTGACCAAGCCCGTGCTGATCGGCGAGATCAAGGCCGACGGCCAGTTCGACATCATCAGCCAGACCGACCCGGTGCCGGGCGACGCCTGGACCGATTACCTGCCCGAATCGGCCGTGCTGGAATCGGATTGGAAGACCCTGAAGTGCGGCATGTACAACAAGGAAACCAAGACCTGCGTCCAGCTGAAGTCGAACTACTGAGCCCAAGGCGCCTCCCCTTGTCCGGGGGAGGCCCCCCGGGTGCCCGGGATGTCCCCGGGCGCCCCCCTCTTGCCGCGACGGGGTCCATGCGCCTGATATTCCTTGCCCTTCTGGCCCTTCTAGCGCTGACCGTGCACGCTT
>CAMFIX010000455.1 GCA_945952425.1 uncultured Pseudorhodobacter sp.
TACACACTGCATATCGTCGGCAGCGTCAGATGTGTATAAGAGACAGGGGCGGAGTCCGACCCTCAGGTGCGGTTCTGGATGATGGACAGCGCGGCGCCGGATGCCTCGGCGCGCGACAGGCCGGGGCGCTGGGTGGCGGGCGGGCTGGACGAGGGCGTGTCCAGGCAGGTTTGGCCGCTGGCAGCGGACCCCGGGGCGCTGCCCCGGACCCCGGAGTATTTGGGCCAATTTGAAAGAGATTGGGTGGTTTCGTCACCCATGCACCTCGGCATGGACGCCGGGGAGTTCTTCCCGATGGGGTTGAACGCCGAGATGCCGGGGGATCAGGCGGCGGATGACGCGCTCTCGCTGTGTTTCGACGGCGCGGTGCTGGAGGAGGGCTTGAGCCTGATGGGCCAGGCGCGGCTGTCCTTGCGGCTGGCGTCAGACAAGGCGCTGGGCTTTGTCGTCGCGCGGCTGTGCGATGTGGCGCCTGATGGCTCTTCGGTGCGGATCGCGCATGGGATGCTGAACCTCTGCCACCGCGACTCTATGGAAGAGCCCGCGCGGCTGGTGCCGGGGCAGGCCTATGACGTGGCCTTCGACCTGGATCTGATGGCCTATCGTCTGGCGCCGGGGCATCGGCTGCGGCTGGCGCTTTCGAATGCCTATTGGCCCTTCGTCTGGCCCTCGCCCGATGCTGGGCGGCTGACGGTTCAGGCCGGGAGCCTCGATCTGCCGGTGCATCAGGGCGGGGCGGGCTGGCAGGCGCCAGAGGCCGAACATGCCGCGCCCTGGAAGCATCGGGTGATCCGCCCGGGCAAGACGCGCCGCTTCGTCGAGCGCGACCTGATCGCGGGCACCCAGGCGCTGGTCGTGCAGGATGACCTCGGCGATGTCGAAAACCTGACCCACGGGCTTTGCACCGGCGAGACGATGACCGAGCGTTGGGAGATCGGCGCCGATCCGCTGTCGGCCCGCGCAACCCACACCTGGGAGCAGCGACTGTCGCGCGGCGATTGGCAGGTGCGCACCGAGGCCTGGGCCGAGATGACCGGCACCGCCACCCATCTGCGCCTGAAGGCGCGGCTGGTGGCCTATGAAGGCGGTAGGGAAGTGTTCCGCCGCGACTGGGACGAAGAGGTCGAACGCCGCTTCGTCTAAAGAATCGCTTTGTATCTGCGCGGTTTCGCGCTTTCATGGCGGCAACGACAACCCGCAAAAGGCGGGACAACAGGGAGACGGGAATGTCCGAACAGATGAAGTACCTCGTGCGCCAGGCGGCGGCGGGCAAGCTGAACCGGCGCGAATTCGTGGGACGCATGGGGGCGCTGGGCCTTGGCGCCGCGGCGGCCAACACGATGTTCGGCATCGTCGCCCATGCCGAGGATGCGCCCAAGAAGGGCGGCGTGCTGAAGGCGGGCGTGCAGGGCGGCCAATCGACCGACTCGCTCGACCCGGCGCTGGCGGCCTCGGACGTGCCCTTCATGATCAACATGACCTGGGGCGAGGCGCTGGTCGATCTGAAGCCCGGCGGCCAGCTGGACATGCGAATCGCCGAAGAGGTCTCCTCCAACAAGGATGCGACCGAATGGAAGTTCAAGATCCGCAAGGGCGTGACCTTCCACAACGGTGCGCCGGTCACCGCCGAGGATGTGGTGGCGACGCTGAAGCGCCACACCGATGAAAAGTCGCAGTCGGGCGCTCAAGGGTTGGTCAAGGGCATCAGCGACATGAAGGCCGATGGCGACATGGTCACCCTGACCCTGGCGGCCGCCAATGCCGACCTGCCCTTCCTGATGGCGGATTATCACCTGATCATCCAGCCCGGCGGCGGCGTGGACAAGCCCGATGCCGGGATCGGCGCGGGCGCCTATGTGGTCAAGGAATTCGAACCCGGCGTGCGCTGCGCGATGGAGAAGAACCCGAACTACTGGGATGCGAACTCCGGCCATGCCGACCAGGTCGAGGTTCTGTCGATCAACGACAACACTGCCCGCGCCGCGGCCCTGACCGCCGGCCAGATCCACATGATGACCCGCGTGGACCCCAAGATCGCCGAGATGCTGGCCTCCGCGCAGGGCGTCGCCATCGAGCGCGCCGCGGGCCCCGGCCATTACGTCTTCATCATGGAGTGCAACAAGGCGCCCTATGACAACAACGACCTGCGCATGGCGCTGAAACTGTCGATCAAGCGCAAGGAGATGGTCGAGAAGATCCTCGGCGGCATGGGCTCGATGGGCAACGACTTCCCGATCAACGCCTCTTACCCGCTGTTCGACGACAGCATCGAGCAGCGCGAGTTCGATGCGGCCAAGGCGGCGGAGTTCTACAAGAAGTCGGGCCATGACGGCTCGCCCCTGGTGTTGCAGGTGGCCCCGGCAGCCTTCCCGGGCGCGGTGGATGCGGCGAACCTGTTCGTCGCCTCGGCGAATGAGGCCGGGATTCCGCTGACGATCAAGCTGGAGCCCGATGACGGCTATTGGTCCAACGTCTGGAACGTCGCGCCCTTCTGCGCCAGCTATTGGGGTGGGCGTCCGGTGCAGGATCAGATGTATTCGACGGCCTATCTCTCGACCGCCGACTGGAACGACACCAAGTTCGTGGACAAGCATTTCGACGAGCTGCTGATCGCGGCGCGTGGAGAGCTGGACCCCGCCAAGCGCAAGGGCATGTATTCGGAAATGGCCCATATCGTGCGCGACACCGGGGGCCTGATCCTGCCGATGTTCAACGATTGGGTCGAAGGCCGTCGCGCCGAGGTGGGCGGCTGGGTCGCCAACCCCGCCGGCACGCTGATGAACGGCAAGGCGCTGACGCAGTGCTGGCTGAACGCCTGAGCGCGGCATGCACCCGCTCTTGAAACTGGTGGTCCAGCGCGTCGCGCTGGGCCTGGTGCTGCTGCTGGCGGTCTCGGTGCTGATCTTCCTCGGCGTCGAGGCTTTGCCGGGCGATACCGCGCAGGCGATCCTGGGGCAGGGCGCCACGCCCGAAACCGTGGCCAACCTGCGGGCGAGCCTGGGGCTGAACGATCCCGCGCTGGTGCGCTATTTCCGCTGGCTGGGCCATGCCTTGCAGGGCGATCTGGGCAAGGCCTTGACCAACAAGGTGGATATCGCCCAGGCCATCGGGCAGAGGTTCGGCAACACCCTGTTCCTGGCCTGTCTCTTATACACATCTGACGCTGCCGACGATATGCAGTGTGT
>CAMFIX010000456.1 GCA_945952425.1 uncultured Pseudorhodobacter sp.
AGGACGTGTACCTGAGCTTCCTGCCGCTGGCGCACGTGCTGGCGCTGGTCGTGGTGCTGGCCTATGCCGTGAATGTGATGGTGCTGCGCAAGGCCGGAGAGCTGGACCTGCTGGCGCTCGTCGCCATGACGACGCTGTTCAGCGGGCTGATCGCCTTGCCCTTCGCAGGGTTCCAGGGGCTTGTCGCGCAGGATTGGGTGGTGCTGGCGGTCTTGGGCTTCGGGCAGCTTGCGCTTGGCAATCTTTTGATCTTTGGGGCCGTCGCCAGGGTTTCGGCGGCCCAGGCGGGGCTTTTGGGCATCATGGGGGCGGTTTTCGCGCCGCTTTGGGTGCTGGCGGGCTTGGGCGAAATCCCGCCGACCGCGACTTTGGCGGGGGGCGCGATCATCCTTGTCGCGGGCCTGTCGCATTTCCTGTGGAGCCTGGCGCGACCTGTCGCCTCCCCTGCAGTTTAGGCTTGCATCGCAAGGCCAGCGGGGCCACATCAAGCGCAATCGCAAGGAGCCGTCATGACCCATCGCATCGCCATCCTCGGCGCCTCGGGCTATACCGGGGCAGAGCTCGTTCGTCTGATCGCCACGCATCCCGAAATGGAGATCGTGGCGCTGTCGGCCGACCGAAAGGCCGGCATGGCGATGGCAGAGGTCTTCCCCTTCCTGCGTCACCTTGCGCTGCCCAAGCTCTGCAAGATCGACGAGATCGACTTTGCGCAGGTGGATCTGTGTTTCTGCGCCTTGCCGCATGGCACGACGCAAGAGGTCATCTCGGCCCTGCCGCGGGACTTGAAGATCGTGGACCTGTCGGCCGACTTCCGGCTACGCGATGCCGCGGCCTATGAAAAGTGGTATGGCGCGCCGCACAAGGCGATGGATCTGCAGGCCGAAGCGGTCTACGGCCTGACCGAGTTCTACCGCGAGGCGATCCGGGGTGCCCGGCTGGTCGCGGGCACGGGCTGCAACGCCGCCACCGCGCAATTCGCGCTGCGGCCTTTGATCGGCGCCGGGGTGATCGATCTCGACGACATCCTGATCGACCTGAAGGCGGGCGTGTCGGGGGCAGGGCGCTCGGCCAAGGAGAACCTGCTGCATGCCGAGCTTTCCGGCGGCACCCATACCTATTCCGCGGGCGGCAAGCACCGTCACCTGGGCGAGTTCGACCAGGAGTTCAGCCTGATCGCCGGCCGCCCGGTCATGGTGCAGTTCACGCCGCATCTTCTGCCGATGAACCGGGGGATTCTGGCCACCGTCTATGTGAAGGGCGAGGCGAAGGCCGTCCACGAAGTGCTTAAAAAGGCTTACGCTTCCGAGCCCTTCCTGAAGGTTCTGCCCTTCGGCCAACTGCCCTCGACCCGCGACATCGCAGGCTCGAACTTCTGCCATCTCGGCGTGATCGGCGACCGTATCCCGGGGCGCGCAGTGGTGGTCTCGGTGCTGGACAACCTGAACAAGGGCTCTTCCGGCCAGGCCTTGCAGAACGCGAACCTGATGCTCGGCCTGCCCGAGACCATGGGGCTGATGCTGGCCCCGATCTTCCCGTGAGGCAAATATGGCGGGCATGAAGGGGCTGAAGAAGACAAGGCGCGTCCAGATCATCCTGGTCGCGCTGGGTGCATTGATCCTGTCGACCGCGCTGATCGGCTATGCGATGAAGGACGGGATCAACTTCTTCCGCTCGCCCACCCAGGTGACGACCCAGCCGCCGGGGCCGAACGAGGTCTTTCGGCTGGGCGGCCTGGTCGAGGTGGGCAGCCTGGTCCGCGGCCAGGGCGATACGGTGACCTTTGCGGTGACCGATACGAACAAGGTCGTGAAGGTCTCGTTCAAGGGCGTGCTGCCGGATTTGTTCGCGGAAGGCGCGGGCGTCGTGGCGACCGGGCAGATGCAGGGCGACACCTTCGTCGCCAGCGAAATCCTCGCCAAACATGACGAGAAATACATGCCCAAAGAGGTGATCGACGCGCTCAAGGCGCAAGGCACCTATGTGGCCCCCAGCCAGTAAGGCGCGCGCCCCAGCGCACGCGGGTCTTAACGGAAATTAACCTTTCAGGCCCAGCCTGTCGGAAACCGCAAGGGAATCCGACATGCCCACCATTCAAGACATCGCCCATGACATCGTCGCCCGCGAGGGCGGTTATGTGAACGACCCCTCCGACCCCGGCGGGCCCACGAAATACGGCGTCACTTTGGGGACGCTGCGCGCGCTTGGCCGCGACCTGAACCACGACGGCACGATCGACGCCCGCGACGTGCAGGCGCTGGACGAGGCCCAGGCCGTCGAGATCTTCCTGACCCGCTATTTCGACCGTCCCGGCCTCGGCACCCTGCCGCCCGCGCTGCAGCCGGTGGTCTTCGACATGTATGTGAATGCCGGGGTCATGGCGGTGAAGCTGTTGCAGCGGGTCTTGAACGCCAAAGGGTATGGCGTGGGCGAGGATGGGCTGCTGGGGCGGAAGACGCTCGGCGCCGTGCGGGCCGAGGTCGTCAAGGGGGCCCAGGCGCTGGTCGATGCCTATTCCATCGCCCGGCGGGATTTCTATTACGCTTTGGCCGATGCCCGCCCGGCCTCGCGCAAGTTTGCCCGCCGCCGCGATGGCGGCAAGGGCGGCTGGATCACCCGGGCCGAGGAATTCATGTCCCCGGCGCTGCGCCTGACCGACGCCCAACACCGCGCCCGCACTGCAAGCTGGTCCTGAAGGAGCCATCATGGACATCGCCTCTCTGAAAGCCAAGGCCGAAGCCCTGGCCCATACCGCCGCAACCGCCGCCGAAGCGCTGAAGACAGCCGAAGCCGCCGCGGCCGTGCTTATGCCCCAGGCGGCCAGCGCGCCGCCCCTGGCGCAGGGCCTGGCCAAGGCCGCCGAGGTGGCTGGCGCCGCCGAAACCCTGGCCAAGGCCACGAATGTCTCCGACGCCGTCACCGCCGCAGCCCCCCTCCTGCAGGCCGCCGCCCCCGAAGCCGCCGCCAACGTCGCTACGGCTGCCGCAACGCTCCAAGCTGCGGCCCCTCTCGTCGCTGCCGCCGAAACCCTGGCCAAGGCCGCGAATGTCTCCGACGCCGTCACCACTGCCGCGCCCCTCCTGCAGGCCGCCGCCCCCGAAGCCGCCGCCAAACTCGCCACGGCCGCCGAAACCCTGACCAACGCGGTGCCGCTGGTCTCTGCCGCCGAGACCCTGGCCAAGGC
>CAMFIX010000457.1 GCA_945952425.1 uncultured Pseudorhodobacter sp.
GGCCGGAGGTGTCACCAGCGAGACGGTGACAAAGGCGACCCACAACAGCAGATACCAGGAGCCGAACTTGGCATAAGACACTGCATGGCGTGCCGCATGCCCGGCATAGATCCAGGTGCCGGTCAGGGTGCCGATGTTCTCGGCCACGAACAGCGCGCCGGCCGACAAGAGCCCGGCCAGGGGCATCGGCATCCAGTGCTCTGCCGTGGAAATGCGGAACCAGACCCGCGTGCGCCCCCAGACCAGCAGGGTTGCCGCAAACAGGATCAACCGCGCATCGGGCAGAAAGTGATGGGTGAAGAAATTCGCATAGATCGCCACGCCCGTGCCAAGCGCCAACCCGCGCGGCGGGTAGGGGGCAAAGCGCATGTCGAAGATGCGGATCACCCGAACCATGTAGCTGCCGACCGCCGCATACATGAAACCCGAGAACAGCGGCACGCCGAACAGCTTCAGCAGCCCGGGCTCCGGGTAAGCCCAGGAACCGGCGCCGACCTTGAACCACTCCATCGCCGTGCCGGTCAGGTGAAACAGCAGGATGACCCGCGCCTCGTCCCAGGTCTCCAGCCGCAGCCGCAGGAAGATCCCTTGGGTGACCACAGCAAAGACCAGCAGGGCGTCATAGCGGGCGATGGGCCAATCCGCCTGCCAGAAAGCCCGGCTCAGCAGGATTGCCCCCACCATCAGCCCGCCGAACAGGCTCGCCCACCCCTGTTTGAGGGTGAACATGGCGAGATCGACCAGTCCCCATGGCAGGCGCGCCCGCGCCCAGTCGCCGAGCCGTCTTTCGAGGCTCGGCGTATCTTCGGGGCCTCTGTACGTCACAGGCCGGGGTAGAGCGGGAACTTCTGGCAGAGCGCCTCGACCTTGGCCTTCACCGCGGCTTCGACCTCGGCATTGCCGTCTTCGCCGTTCTTGGCCAGGCCATCGACGACTTCGACGATCCATTGCCCGATCTGGCGGAATTCGGCCTCACCGAAGCCGCGGGTGGTGCCCGCCGGGGTGCCGAGGCGGACGCCCGAGGTGACGGTGGGCTTTTCCGGGTCGAAGGGGATGCCATTCTTGTTGCAGGTGATATGCGCGCGTCCCAGCGCCTTTTCCGTCGCATTGCCCTTGACCTGCTTCGGCCGCAGATCGACCAGCATGACATGGGTATCCGTGCCGCCGGTGACGATGTCGAGCCCGCCCTTCATCAGCTGATCGGCCAGGGCCTGGGCGTTCTTGACGACCTGGGCGGCATAGGCCTTGAACTCGGGGCGCAGCGCCTCACCGAAAGCGACCGCCTTGGCGGCGATCACATGCATCAGGGGGCCGCCTTGAATCCCCGGGAAGATGGCCGAGTTGATCTTCTTGGCGATCTCTTCGTTGTTCGTCAGGATCATGCCGCCACGGGGGCCGCGGAGCGTCTTGTGGGTCGTGGTGGTGGCCACGTCGGCATAGGGGAAGGGCGAGGGGTGCTGGCCGCCCGCGACCAGCCCCGCGAAATGCGCCATATCCACCATCAGGTAAGCGCCCACCTTGTCGGCGATGGCGCGGAAGCGGGCGAAGTCGATCTGGCGCGGCACGGCCGAGCCGCCCGCGATGATGAGCTTCGGCTGATGCTCGACCGCCAGCGCCTCGACCTGGTCATAGTCGATGCGGCTGTCCTGCTGGCGCACGCCATACTGGACCGCGTTGAACCATTTGCCCGACTGGTTCGGCGCCGCGCCATGGGTCAGGTGACCGCCCGAGGCCAGGTTCATGCCGAGGATGGTGTCGCCGGGCTTGATCAGCGCCTGGAAGACGCCCTGGTTCGCTTGGCTGCCGCTGTTCGGCTGGACGTTGGCATAGGACACGCCGAAAAGCTGACACGCCCGGTCGATCGCCAGCTGCTCGGCCACGTCCACCCACTGGCAGCCGCCGTAATAGCGCTTGCCCGGATACCCTTCGGCATATTTGTTCGTCATGACGGAGCCTTGCGCCTCCATCACGGCGCGCGAGACGATGTTTTCCGAGGCGATCAGCTCGATCTCGTCGCGCTGGCGGCCGAGCTCGTTGGTGATCGCGCCGAAAAGCTCGGGGTCGCGGGTGGCAAGGGTTTCGGTGAAGAAGCCGTTGGTCATGGGGATCTCCTGCTGGTTGGGGCCATTTAGACGCAGTCGGGCGACAAGGATAGGGTGGAAAACGACAGGTTTGGCTCAATGCGCGAAAAAAGTTTCCGATAGGAAACTTCTTTGCGACAGGGGGGCGGCTGTTTCTGCGGCTGCGTTCGGGGGTTGAGTTCGGAAATTCCCCGGGCAAGATGGCGGGTGGAGGAACCCATGACCCGCATCGCATTCCGTGCCTCGCCCGCCCCGGCCGCGCAAGAGGCGCTGGCCGCCCTGACCGCGGCCCATGGGCAATGCCCCCTGGCCGAGGCCCGCGTCATCGTGGCCTTGGGCGGCGACGGGTTCATGCTGCAGACGTTGCACGAGGTCCAGGCCTCGGGGCTGCCGGTCTATGGGATGAACTGCGGCACGGTGGGCTTCCTGATGAACGGCTACACGGCCGAGGGGCTGGTCGAGCGGCTGGCCGCGGCCGAGGAGGTCGGGCTGAACCCCCTGCACATGACCGCGGTGGACGAAGACGGCCGGGTGACCGAGGCGCTTGCGATCAACGAGGTCTCGCTTCTGCGGATGGGCCCCCAGGCGGCCAAGCTGCGCATCCTGGTCGATGGGGTCGAACGGATGCCGGAACTGGTCTGCGACGGCTGCCTTCTGGCGACGCCAGCGGGTTCGACGGCCTATAATTACAGCGCCCACGGGCCGATCCTGCCCATCGGCGCCGAGGTTCTGGCCCTGACCGCGGTCGCTGCCTTCCGCCCCCGGCGCTGGCGCGGCGCGCTGCTGCCCAAGGACGCCGTCGTGCGGTTCGAAGTGCTGGACCCGCAGAAGCGCCCGGTCCGCGCCGATGCCGATACGATGCCGGTGACCCATGTCGTCAGCGTGGAAATCAGGTCAGAGCCTGCCATCGGCCACCGCATCCTCTTCGACCCCGGCCATGGGCTGGAGGAACGGCTGATCGTCGAGCAATTCGCATGAGCCCCGGCGAGAAGGGGGCGACGGTCTTTGCGAGGTCGCTTCTGCATGGCACGCGCGCAAGCCTGGTGCCGGGCGACCTGATCGCCGTGGGCTACGCCTCCAACTTCGCCGAGGGCAAGGT
>CAMFIX010000458.1 GCA_945952425.1 uncultured Pseudorhodobacter sp.
AGTCTCGTGGGCTCGGAGATGTGTATAAGAGACAGATGACGGGGCGCTGCAGGCGCGCATCTCGGGCAGCGGGGTGGCCAAGACCTACCTGGTGCAGGTCGAAGGCGTGGTGAGCGAGGACGCCCTGGCACGCCTGCGCGCCGGGCTGGTGCTGAAGGACGGGCCGACCCTGCCGGCCGAGGCGCGGGAGGTTGCGGCGCCCGACTGGCTTTGGCCGCGCGACCCGCCGATCCGGGTGCGCCAGACCGTGCCCGATGCCTGGCTGGAGATCGTGATCCGCGAGGGCCGCAACCGCCAGGTGCGCCGCATGGTGGCCGCGGTCGGGCTGCCCTGCCTGCGGCTGATCCGCGTGGCGGTGGGGGAGTGGCGACTGGAGGGGCTCGTCCCCGGTGCCTGGCGCGAAGTGCCAGTGCCCGAGGCGCTGGCCGGGCGGCCGGGCAAGGTGCCGGGGCCCCTGGCGCGCCGTCCGCCGGGGCGCGGGCCCGCCCGCCCGAAATCTTCGCGCAACCCATGAAGATCGCCATGCATCCCCTTGATACAACACGCTTTTGCCCTTTCTCTTTCAGGCCCGCCCCATGACCCTTTCCCCGACCGAGCCCCCGATGGATCACCAGGCCGTCCTGGCCGCTCTGCCGCCCGAGACCCGCGCGGGCCTGGCCGAGGTCACCTCGGCCGAGGGCCTGCGCCACCTGGCCCTGCACCTGGGCCTGATCGCGCTGGGGATCGCCGGCATGGCCTCTCCGCTCTGGCCGCTGGCGCTTGTGCCCTTGGGGCTTGCGCTGACCTTCCTCTTCACGCTGGAGCATGAATGCACGCACCGCACCCCTTTCCGCGGGGCGCTGTCGGATTGGGTGGGCCGGGCCTCTGGCCTCGTGCTGATCCTGCCCTTCGAATGGTTCCGCTGGTTCCACATGGCCCATCACCGCCACACCAACCAGCCCGGCGACCCCGAGCTGGAGGGGGCGCGGGCAAGGGGGGCGCGGGCCCTGGCCTGGCAGATTTCGGGCCTGCCCTATTGGCGGGCCGAGATTGCGCTGCTGCTGCGCCTGGCCGCGGGCCGCGCCGAGGACTGCTTTCTGCCGAAAGGTGCGCGCCCCCGCGCCGTGCTGGAGGCCCGGGCGATGCTGGCGCTTTACGCCCTGGGGTTCCTGCTCGCGCCCAAGGTGCTGATCTGGTTCTGGGTGCTGCCGATGCTCGTCGGCCAACCCTTCCTGCGGCTTTACCTGATGGCCGAACATGGCGACTGCCCGCAGGTGGCCGATATGCTGGCCAATACGCGCACGACCTTTACCAACCGGATCGTGCGCTTTCTCGCCTGGAACATGCCCTATCATGCCGAGCACCACGCCCTGCCGACCGTCCCCTTCCACCGGCTGCCCGCGCTGCACGGGCTGATGCGGGCGCATCTGAAGGTGACGGCCGAGGGCTATGCGGCCTTCACCCGCGATTACCTCGCCCGCAGGCTGTAAGCGATCACAAAACGGAATTTGCCCCCGCGCCCGGGGCAGGATAAGCCGCGCCCCATGGTTTCCCAGGATCACGACACCCGCTCCGGTTTTCTTTTCGCCTTGGCCGCTTACCTCTTGTGGGGGCTTTTGCCCTTTTACATGAAGGCGCTGGCCCATGTGCCCCCGCCCGAGGTCATCGCGCATCGCGTCATCTGGTCTTTGCCGATCGCGCTTGGCGTCGTGCTTTGGGCCGGGCGCTGGCCCGCTCTGGTCGAGGTCTTGCGCACGCCTGCGCGGCTGATCCTGGCGGTGGCCTGTTCGGCGCTGATCTCGGTCAACTGGGGGATCTATGTCTGGGCCATCGGCTCGGGCCATGCGCTGGATGCGGCGCTGGGCTATTACATCAACCCGCTGTTCTCGATCTTCCTCGGCGCGGTCCTGTTGCGCGAAAGGCTGAACGCCCGCCAGAAGGCCGCCATCGCCTTGGCCGCCGCGGCCGTCGCGGTGCTGACGGTCGAGGCCGGGCGGCTGCCGTTGGTCGCATTGGGCCTGACCCTGACCTGGGGGCTTTACGCCTATCTCAAGCGCCGCATGCCCATCGGCCCGAACGAGGGCTTCGCGCTGGAGGTGCTGCTGCTGTCGCCCTTCGCCTTGGCCTATATGCTTTACCTCGGCGCCACGGGGCAGGGTCAGTTCCTGGCCGAGCTGCCGACCACAGCGCTTCTTTTGTCGGCCGGGCTGGTCACCGCGATCCCGCTGATGCTTTATGCCAATGGCGCCAAGGGCTTGCGTCTGTCGACCATCGGCATCATGCAATATATCTCGCCGACGATGATCCTGGTGACCGCCACGATGGCCTTCGGCGAGCACCTCGGGCCTGCGCAGCTGATCGCCTTTCCGATGATCTGGGGGGCGCTGGCGCTTTACTCCGCCGGGCTCTGGCGCGCATAGCTCGACCGCGGCGGCGCGGGCGGCAGGGCGGGCGCGTCCAGCCCTTCGAACGGGTCGGTCCAGAAGGGCAGGGCCTGCATCCGCCCGAGCCAGGCCTGCAGGGCGGGGTAGGGCGCGAGGGGCAGCTCGATCTCGTGGTCATAAGGCAGGAAGGTCGCCATGCGGAAATCGGCATAGGTCAAGGCGCCTGCGAGGAAGTCGCGGGTGCCGAGGTGGTCGTTCAATTGCGCGGCGGCGCGGTGGAAATCGCCAAGGCCGCGCTCCACGCCCTCCCAGTCCACCGGCCCGATGCCGTAACGCTGCTTTGTGCCGATCTCCCAGCAGATCAGCTCGGTCGCCATGACGAAGGTCGCCTTGCCCCAGCTGATCCAGCGGATCACCTCGGGCAGCCGGTCATCCAGCGGCCAGAGGTCCGAGCCCATCCGCATCGCCAGCCGGCAGGCGATGGCATCGGCCTCCCACAGCGGCGGACGGCCGGGTTCTTCGAGGATCGGCAAAAGCTGCGTCGGGTTCAAGGCGCGGAACTTGGCGGCCTGGGGCTCCGAGAAGGGCTCGGCGAAGTTCAGGGCGACCGGGGCCTGCAGATAGCGCGCCACCGTCAGCCCGAGGCGCGGATTGGGGTTGCGGGAGTAGTGCAGAATCGACGTGCCGGTCATCGGGGTCTCCTGTCGCTTTGAAATCAAAGTAACGCGCGGCGGGAGGGATGCAATGGGATAGGTTCGGGGAGAGGCGGGGTCACCCCCGACCTACGCGATAATGCGGCGGTGCATCGGCTTGGCG
>CAMFIX010000459.1 GCA_945952425.1 uncultured Pseudorhodobacter sp.
ATATGGGAAATGTTTGCGCTAACATGGGGGCGGTTTGAAGGCGGGGAATCGGGCCGAAGGGTCGGGGGCCGCGCTTGACGGAAAAGGCGGGGGGGATAGGCTTGGCACAGCAAGAACAAGAATGGCGGACAAAAGCGTGAAAGACCTCAGCTTCTCGGGCAAAGACCTGCAGGCCGATGTGCTCAGGCACTTGACCTCGACCCTGGGCAAGGACCAGCCCAACGCCTCGATCTTCGACTGGCGGATGGCTTTGTCCTTCGCCATTCGCGACCGGATCGTGACCCCCTGGTTCGCCTCGACCCGCCGCACCTGGGCCGAGGACCGCAAGCGCGTCTATTACCTGTCGATGGAATTCCTGATCGGGCGCCTCTTGGAGGATGCGACCGTCAACCTCGGCCTGCGCGAGGCCTGTATCGAGGTGATGGCCAACCTCGGCCAGGATTTCCGCGCCGTGGTCGAGGATGAGCCCGATGCGGCGCTGGGGAACGGCGGTCTCGGGCGGCTCGCGGCCTGTTTCATGGAAAGCATGGCGACGGTCGGCTGCCCGGCTTACGGCTATGGCATCCGCTATGAGCACGGCCTCTTCCGCCAACGCTTCGTCGGCGGCCAGCAGGCGGAGGTGCCGGAGGACTGGCTGACCCACCGCTATCCTTGGGAGTTCGAGCGCCCCGAATCGGCCTATACGATCGGCTTCAAGGGCCATGTCGAAACCCAGGACGGCCGCGAGGTCTGGGTTCCGGGGGAAACCGTGCAGGCCTCGGCCTATGACACGCCGGTGATCGGTTGGCAGGGCAAATGGGCCAATACGCTGCGGCTGTGGTCGGCCAAGCCCACGACGCTGTTCGACCTCGAACGGTTCAACCGCGGCGATTATGCCGCGGCCGCCGAGCCCGAGGCCTTGGCGCGCACGCTCAGCCGCGTGCTTTACCCCGACGACACGACCTATCAGGGCAAGGAGCTGCGGCTGAAGCAGGAGTTCTTCATGACCTCTGCCGCGCTGCAGGATATCCTGCGCCGGTATCTCGCCTCCCACGCCGACCTGCGCGCCTTGCACAAGCATGTCGCCATCCAGATGAACGACACCCATCCCGCGATTGCGGGCCCGGAGCTGGTGCGCCTGCTGGTCGATGACCACCGGATGGAGTTTTCGGACGCCGTCCATGTCGCCCAGAAGTGCCTCGGTTACACCAACCACACCCTGTTGCCCGAGGCCCTGGAGCGTTGGGCGACCTATACCTTCGGCACCACCCTGCCGCGCCATATGCAGATCGTCGAGCGCATCGACGCCTGGCACAAGGACGAAAACCACAACCGGCCGCATTACGTGGGCATCGTCAAGCACCACGAGGTGCGGATGGGCGAGCTGGCCTTCATCATGGCGCACAAGGTCAACGGGGTTTCGGCGCTGCACTCCGACCTGGTGAAACAAAGCCTTTTCCCCGAGCTGAATGCGCTGCACCCCGACCGGATCATCAACCAGACCAATGGCGTGACCCCGCGGCGCTGGCTGAAGATGTGCAACCAGCCGCTGTCCAGCCTCATCACCAAGACCATCGGCGACGGGTGGGAGGACAATCTCGACCGCCTGCGCGAGCTGGAGCCTGCCATCGAAACCCCGGCCTTCCGGGCCGATTTCATGGCGGCCAAGCGCGAGAACAAGGTGGCGACCGCGGCCTGGATCAAGGCGCAATGCGGGATCACGGTTTCCCCTGATGCGCTCTTCGATGTGCAGATCAAGCGCATCCATGAATACAAGCGGCAGCTCTTGAACATCCTGCAGACCATCGCCCATTGGAACCGCCTGAAGGCCAATCCCGGCGGCGCCCATGTGCCGCGCGTCAAGATCTTCGGCGGCAAATCGGCGCCGGGCTATGCGGTGGCCAAGGAAATCATCCACCTCATCAACGATGTGGCCAGTGTCATCAATGCCGATCCGGTGACGGGCGACCTGTTGAAGATCGTCTATCCGGCCAATTACAACGTCTCGATGGCCGAGCACCTGGTGCCCGCCGCCGACCTGTCCGAGCAGATTTCCACGGCGGGGAAAGAGGCTTCGGGCACCGGCAACATGAAGTTCATGATCAACGGCGCGCCGACCATCGGCACGCTGGACGGGGCCAATGTCGAGATTCTGCAAGAGGTCGGGGCCGAGAACTTCTTCCTCTTCGGCATGACGACCGAAGAGGCCAACAAGCGCCGCGAAGACCCCGACCATTCGAGGAAAGCCATCGAGGCTTCGCCCGCGCTGCAGCTGGTCCTGCAGCAGATCGCCGAGGGCCGCTTCTCGGCCGGGCAGACCGACCGTTACCACGGCCTGGTCCACCGCGTCTGGCACCACGATTACTTCCTCGTGGCCGCCGATTTTGACGCCTATGACGCGGCCCAGCAGAAGGTCGATGCGGCCTTTGCCCAGCCCGACCTTTGGGCGAAGATGGCGGCCCTGAACACCGCGCGGTCGGGCTTCTTCTCGTCGGACCGGACGATCCGTGCCTATATGAAAGACATCTGGGACATCCCCTCGGCGCTGTAACGGCGCCCTGGGCTTGTCGTGGCAGAGGGGGGAGACATGACCGCGACGACCAGTGCTGGAGGATTGGATTTCGAGGCGTGCCGCGCCGTGGTCGAGGGGCGCCATGGCGATCCTTTTGCCGTGCTCGGGCCGCATCTGGCGGGCAAGGAATGGCGGGTGACCGTCTTCGTGCCCGGCGCCACGCGGCTGTCGCTCTTGCCCAAGGGCAAGGGCGCCAAGCCCGTGCCCGCCGTCGAGGTCGAGGGGCTGCCGGGGCTTTTCACCGGCATCCTGCCCAAACGTGTCGAGTATCGGCTGCGCGCTGGCAACGACCATGCCGAATGGGATTTCGAGGACAGCTATCGTTTCGGCCCCGTGCTGGGCGAGATGGACGAGTATCTCTTGGGCGAGGGCACGCATCGCAGGCTCTGGCAGGTCTTGGGCGCGCATCTGATGACGCATGAGGGCGTCGCGGGGGTGCATTTCGCGGTCTGGGCGCCGAACGCGCAGCGCGTTTCGGTGGTGGGCGATTTCAACATCTGGGACGGGCGGCGCAACCCGATGCGGCGGCGCGGCGCGACCGGGGTCTGGGAAATCTTCATCCCCGGCCTGAAGGATGGCGCCTCTTACAAATACGAAATCCGCACCCATGACGGCGCCGTCCTGCCC
>CAMFIX010000460.1 GCA_945952425.1 uncultured Pseudorhodobacter sp.
GCTCCAGCCCCTCTTCATCCGTCTCGCCGGTCGCAAGGTCCAAGGTCACCGTGACCCGCCCGCCGATGAGATGCGCGGCCTTGATCTCCAGCTTGAAATGGCCGTCCGTCAGCTCGGTCAGCGCCATCGAACCCTGCAGCGTCAGCGAGATCGGCCCGAAGGCGCGGCGGATCAGGAAATCCGCAACGCCGCCCTGCACCTTGCGGAACTCGAAGCCCGCGGGGGCGATGGTCTCCAAGGTCTCGGCATCGGCGAGGCCGCGGGCCACGTCTTCGGCCGGGCCAGTGGTGCGGATGCTGCCTTCAAGCTGCATGGGGGGCGTCCTTCGCTGCAATCGCGCCCTGCTTAACCAAGCGGGCTCAGCCTTGCAAGCTTTGCAGGCGGGCAGGGGCGATGCGCAGCGACAGGGTCGACAGGATCGAGGCGCCGGTCATCAGCAGGACCAGGGGCAGCGCGCCGCTGCCCGGCGGCAGCAGGGTGACGGCCAAAGCCGAAAGCCCCGCGCCCGCGCCGATCGAGATGGCGCCGCCCAGGCCCGAGGCCGAGCCCGCAAGCTCGGGCCGGGCCTGCAGCATGCCGCCATTGGCATTGGGCAGCGCCATGCCATTGCCGATGCCCAGAAAGACCATGGCGCCGAAAAAGACCCATGGCCCCGAAAGCCCCGCCGCGGTCAGCGCCGCCAGCCCGCCCATGCCGCAGGTGGTGACCGTCGTGCCCGCCACGATCATCCGCCGCATGCCGATCCGCACCGAATGCCGCCCGGCCAGGTAATTGCCCGCCATATAGCCGACCGAGGGCAGGGCAAAGCCCGCGCCGATCTCGCTCGCGCTCATGCCATAGACGGCCGAGCCGACATGGGGCGCGCCGCCGAGAAAGGCGTAAAAACAGCCCGAGGCCAGGGCCGAGACGCTGCAATAGGCCCAGAAATCGCGGCTTTTCAGGATCAGCGGATAGGCCCGCATCTGCGCAAAGGGGCTGCCGGTCGCGGGCCGCGCGGTTTCTCCCAGGTCGGCGAAGGTCAGGGCGGTGGTGGCGAGCCCCAGGCCGAACAGCAGCCAGAAGGTCGATTGCCAGCCGAACTGCTCTTCCAAAGCGCCGCCGATCAGGGGGCCGATCATGGGAACCAGGCTCATCCCCATGGTGACATAGCCGATCATCGAGGCCGCCGCCGGGCCCTCGACCATGTCGCGCACCACCGCCCGCGACAGGACAAGCCCGGTCGAAACCACGGCCTGCGCCATGCGGAAGGCCAGGAACGTCCCGGCATCGGGCGCCCAAAGCGTGCCGAGCGTCGCCAGCAGGAACAGCGCCAGCGCCCCCAGGATCACCGGCCGCCGCCCGTAACGGTCGGAAATCGGCCCGACCGCCAGCTGCACCAGCGCCGAAAGCCCCAGGTACAGCGACACGGCCAGCTGCATCGTCGCGATATCGGTCTGGAACCAGGCCGCCATGGCGGGCAGGGCGGGCAGCATCAGCGACAGGGTAAAGGACGACAGCCCCGCCAGCAGGGTCAGCGTCACGATCCGGGGCGGCGTGTGGCGGCTGAAGCCCATCAGAACTTGTGGAAGATGAAGAACGACCCCAGCGCGATGAAGCCGAAGCCGATGCCCTGGCTCCACGAAATCGGCTCTTTCAGGTAGAAATAGCTGAAGGCGACGAAGACGGTCAGGGTCAGCACCTCCTGGATCGTCTTCAGCTGGGCGGTGTTGAAATAGGCTGAGCCCATGCGGTTGGCGGGCACCTGCAGCATGTATTCGAACAGCGCGATCCCCCAGGAGACGAAGATCACGACCAAAAGCGGCGCGGTCTTGAACTTCAGGTGGCCATACCAGGCGAAGGTCATGAAAATGTTCGACGCGGCGAGGAGCAGGATGGACAGGATGGGAGTGGGGATCGACATGGGGCATCTCCGAATGAAAGGCCTGATTAGCGCAAGGCGTAAGGCGGCGAAAGGTGGGGCTTTCCTTCGCTTGCGCCCTGATTATGCTGGAACGCAGAAACAGGCGGTGAAGATGCGCGTCGCGGGGATCATTTTGCTGTGTCTGGTCGGCCCGGCCTGTGCGGGCGGGGCGATCAAGCTGCCCTCGGGGCAGGAGGTCACGCTTCTGGAGGTCATCGCCAACTCGCCGGGGTCGGACGGGGTGGCGATGCGCTATCGCTTCCTGGCGCCCGATGTGGCGCGGGCGGGGGGCAAGCTCGATCCCGATACCGCCGGGAAGGATATGGAATGGCTCTGCCAGACCTATGCCCTGCCGAAGCTGCCGACGACGGGGCCGAAGCCCACGGAGATCATCATCTCGATGGCCGACCGCGACGTGCCCTTCGGCGAAAGCGACCCGGATGCGACGCAATTCTTCAACGCCTATTCCATCGACTATTCCAACGGCACGACAAACTGCCTATGGGAGCCCTTCTGAAAGGGTGAGGCCATGCAAAAACACCGGGGTTTCCCAAGCCGCCTGCCGGGCACCGATTTCCAGTTCACCATCCGCCGGGCGAATGTGAAGGAGGGCGCCAGCAAGATCGTGCGGCGCGAGCGGTTCAAGGATCGCAAGACGCCCGACCGCAAGGCCGACACGGCCTTCATGGCGGCACTTTGGGCGCAGTTCGGCGAAGAGGTCTTCGAGCGCGGCAACCTGGATGCGGGGCGGCTCTCCTGGCTGATCGGGCGCGAGGTCGTGCCGGCCGAAGACCCCTGGGATGCGGCGAGCTACGAGGCCCTGCTGCGCATCGACGTCGGCCGCGCGAAGGTCAGCTTCCCCGAGGTCTTCGCCGAGGGGGCCGAGGATTTCTTCGGCGCGGCCGAGGACGAGGACTGGGATTAGGGCGCCTTTCGGCGGCAGCCCGCCGAAAGCGGGCGCGGGCCCCGGCGACAACTGGCCGCTGCACATTCGCGTTATTTGCCATGGGCGGCTTGGGCGCGCAGGATGGCCAAAGGGTGCGAGAGCGATCCCTTCGAACCCTACCCTTCCACGCCTTCGGCCCGGCCAGCACGGTCGGGCCGCCTTTTGGGCGAAGCTTTGCCGGTCGGCCGCAGAAGGGCTTTGCCAATCGTTTCGAAATGCGGGAAAATGGCCGGGCAACGGAAGCTTGCAATAACTTCAATGAGGCAGATCATGTTCAAATCTCTCGTGGCCCTGGGCCTTCTGACCGCCGTTCTGGCTGGCTGCAACGGCC
>CAMFIX010000461.1 GCA_945952425.1 uncultured Pseudorhodobacter sp.
GAGCTTGCCGACCCGCCGGGCGATTTCGGCCTCGCCGGGGCGGCTGGCACGGGGCCGGGCGCGCAACCCGTAGGCGATGTTCTCGAACACCGTCATGTGGCGGAACAGCGCATAGTTCTGGAAAACGAAGCCCGCGCGGCGTTCCTGCACCGTCAGCCCGGTCGCATCCTGCCCATCGAAGAGCACGCGGCCGGTGTCGGGAAACTCCAACCCGCCGAGGATGCGCAGAAGCGTCGTCTTGCCCGAGCCGGAGGGGCCCAGAAGCGCAACCAGGGCGCCCGAGGGCAAGGACAGCGACACCGGATGCAAGGCCGCCGTCGCACCGAATTCCTTCGAGATTTCATCGATTTCGATTTGCATGGGCGTCCTCAATGGCGGCGATTGGCGGCGAGCTGGTCGGAATAGTGCCATTCCAGCAGGGTTTTCAGGGCCAGCGTGACCAGGGCCAAAAGGGCCAGCACGGCGGCAAGCGAGAAGGCGGCGACCGAGGAATACTCGTTATACAGCATCTCGATGGTGATCGGCATGGTCGCGGTCAGCCCGCGGATCTTGCCCGAGACGACGGCCACCGCCCCGAATTCGCCCATGGCCCGGGCGTTGCAGAGCAGTACGCCGTAAAGCAGCGCCCAGCGGATGTTCGGCAGGGTCACGGTGAAAAACGCTCTCCAGCCCCCGGCGCCCAGCGTCAGCGCGGCCTCTTCCTCGGCCTTGCCCTGTTCGATCATCACCGGGATCAGCTCACGCGCGACGAAGGGGAAGGTCACGAACATCGATGCCAGGATGATCCCCGGCACGGCGAAGACGATGGGGAAACCATGGGCGACGAGCCAGGAGCCGAGCCAGGAATTGGCCCCGAAGGTCAAGACCAGGCAAAGCCCCGCGACCACGGGCGAGACCGAGAAGGGGATGTCGATCAAGGTCAGCAGAACCGCCTTGCCCTTGAACTGGAACTTGGTGATCAGCCAGGCCGCCGCTACGCCGAAGACCGCGTTCAGCGGCACGGCCACGACCGCGACCAGCAGGGTCAGGCGGATGGCCGACAGCGCCTCGGGGTTCGACAGGCTTTTCAGCGCGCCCCAGAGGCCCTCTTTCAAGGCCTCGGCAAAGACGGTGACCAGGGGCGCAAAGACCAGAAGGCCCAGGAAGACGACCGACACCAGGATCAGCACGGCCCGCGTCAGCGGCTTTTCCGAGGTCACCGGGCGGCGGGCGGCGGCGCGGGCCAGGGGGCGGTTCGGCGCATAGGTCTCAGACATGCCCGATCCTCCGGCGGCTGATGATTTGCACGAGGTTGATGACCAAAAGCATCCCGAACGAGATCGCCAGCATCGCGATGCCGATGGCGGCCGCGCCCGCGTCGTTGAACTCTTCCAACTTGATAACGATCAGCAGCGGCGCGATTTCCGTCTTCAGCGGCAGGTTGCCCGCGATGAAGATGACCGAGCCGTATTCGCCGACCGCCCGCGCCAGGCTAAGCGCAAAGCCGGTCAGGGCCGCGGGCATCAGCATCGGCAGGACGACACGGCGCAACGTATAGGCGCGGGTCGCACCTAGGGTTGCCGAGGCCTCTTCGACCTCTTTCTCGATCTCCTCGACCACGGGTTGCACCGTGCGGGTCACGAAGGGCAGGCCCACGAAGATCAAAGCGATCAGGATGCCCCATTGCGTATAGGCGATCTTGACGCCCATCTCCTTGAAGAGACTGCCGAAAGCCCCGTTCGGCGCGTAAAGCGCGGTGAGCGCGATGCCCGCGACGGCGGTCGGCAAAGCGAAGGGCAGGTCCACCGCCGCATCCAGGAACCGGCGTCCGGGAAAGCGGTAGCGCGTCAGAACCCAGGCCAACAGCAGGCCAAAGACGAGGTTGATGCAGGCCGCCAGCAGCGACAGGCGGAAGGACAAGAACAGCGCGGCCCGGGTGCGGGGCGTGTTGACCGTGTCGATCAGCGCCGGCAGACCCGCCGAGGCGCCCTCCAGAAGGAGGGCGCCGATCGGGATCAGCACGACCAGGGACAGCATCGTCAGCGTCACCCCGGCCGACAGACCGAAACCGGGGATGGCCGTGCGTTGAACCACCGACCGCATCACTTGGCCGTGTAGATCTGGTCGAAGATGCCGCCGTCGGCGAATTGCTCTTTCTGCACCTTGGCCCAGCCGCCGAAGTGGCTGATGTCGACGAGGTCAAGCTTGGGGAAGCGCGCCACATCGGCCGGATCGGCCTTGGACGTATCCCAGCCGCGGTAGAAGTCCTTGAAGATGATGGCCTGGGCTTCCGGGGTGTAGAGGAAGTTCAGATAGGCCTCGGCCAGTTTGCGTTGCCCGTCGGAGTGGATATTGGCCTCGACCAGCGCCACCGGCGGCTCGGCCAGAACGGAAACCGAGGGGACGACGATGTCATACTGGTCGGCGCCCAGTTCCTTCTGGGCGAGGTAGGCCTCGTTCTCCCAGGCCAGCAGAACGTCGCCGATCTCGCGCTGGGTGAAGGTCGTGGTCGAGTCGCGCGCGCCCTTGTCCAGGACCGGAACGTGGCTGTAGAGCGCCTTGACGAAATCCTGCGGGTTCTGGTTGTTCTTCTCGGCCCAGGCCCAGGCGGCCAGGTAGTTCCACCGCGCCCCACCGGAGGTCTTCGGGTTCGGCGTGATGACCTCGACCCCGTCCTTCACCAGGTCGCCCCAGTCCTTGATCCCCTTGGGATTGCCGTGGCGCACCAGGAAGACGATGGTGGAGGTATAGGGCGAGGAATTGTGCGGCAGCTTGCCCTGCCAGTCGGCCGGCAGCTTGCCCTCCTTGGCAATCTTGTCGATGTCGGCGGCCAGCGCCAGCGTCACGACCTGGGCGTCCAGCCCCTCGATCACCGCGCGGGCCTGCGCGCCCGAGCCGCCGTGCGAGGCCTGGATCTCCGGCGCCGGGTTGCCCTGGGCCACCCACCAATCGGCGAAAGCCTTGTCGATATCTTCGTACAGCTCGCGCGTCGGGTCGTAGCTGACGTTCAGCAGGGTCTCGGCATGGACGGCCGGAGCCTGCAGCGTGCCGAGCCCGATGGCCAAGGCGACCGCGGCGGTCGCCATGCGGCGCAGGATGGGCCAGCCGGTCAGCGTGCGCGCGCCGGTCGAGATGGTGATGCGGCCATCTGGCCGCTCGGCGATCTTGTCGCCCTGGGCCAGGATGCTTCCGGCG
>CAMFIX010000462.1 GCA_945952425.1 uncultured Pseudorhodobacter sp.
GTCTGCGTCTTGTCAAAGTTGGGGGGTGCATAGCAGAGCCCATGCCCCCTCGCAACCAAGAATCCCGCGTGAAGTAAGCCTTCGTAAACGCCTTTGTGCCATGGGCCGCGCGGGCGCATGCTTCACAAGACCGTCACGCCGACGTGATGGGTTCACGGCAGCTTTTCGCGGTCCATCCGCGGCATGGGCGCTGGCGCCGGAAGGCCCTCCAAAGCGCGCAGCGGCCGGCGCACCATCGCCCCGATTCCCCCCCGCGTCGGCTGGAAAACCTGCTTGGAGGCCTCGACCATCAGCACGCCCCCCGCCAGCCATGGCGCCCGGCGGCCCATCCACTCCCAGAAGTTGGAAGAGCGCAGCCAGAAGCGCGACATCGAGGGGGGCACGAAAAGCGCGGTCATCGCGCGTTCGGGGGTGAAGCCGTGGCGCTTCAGCTCGGCCTCCATCTGGCCCATCGAATAGGGCCGCCCGTGACCGAAGGGCGTGCCGTCGCCGCGCGCCCAAAGCCCGATCCGGTTGGGCACGATGAAGAGCACCCGCCCCCCCGGCCCCAGCACCCGATGCGCCTCTTGCAGGACGCAGGCCGGATCGTCGGACGTCTCCAGCCCGTGCATCACGATCAGCCGGTCGACGAAGCCCGTGGCCAGCGGCCAGGCGTCGATTTCGCACAGGACGGAAACATTGGGCTCTCCGGCGGGCCAGGGCATGACGCCTTGCGGGGCGGGCATCAGGCCGATCACCCGGCGCGCCTCGGTCAGGTAGGGGCGCAGCAAGGGCACCGCAAAGCCGAAGCCCGCGACGGTCTGGCCGGGCAAGGGCGGCCAAAGCTCGACCACCCTTTCGCGGATGCCCCTCTGCGCCACGCGCCCCAGCGCCGTACGATAATAGAAGTTGCGCAGGTCCACGACGTCGAGATGCATTGTGCCCCGGTTGCGAAAGCGTCAGATTGGCGGTCGCCCCCGTTGTAACAGCCCTTTCGGAAAAGCCCATGCTCGACCTCGTGACCATCCCCTGCCTGAAGGACAATTATGCCTACCTGATCCACGACGCGGCCTCGGGCCAATGCGCCGTGGTCGATGTGCCCGAGGCGGTGCCCGTGCTGGAGGCGCTGGCAGCGCGCGGCTGGAAGCTGGGGATGGTGCTTTTGACCCATCACCATTCCGACCACATCGACGGCGTGGCGCGCCTGGTCGAGGCGACCGGGGCGATGGTTCTGGGGGCCCGCGCCGATGCGCATCGCCTGCCCCGGCTGGACCGCGCCTTGGCCGAGGGCGACCGGGTGACGGTGGGCGGGGTCGAGGGGGTGGTGCTGGATGTCTCGGGCCATACGATGGGCCATATCGCGTTTTCCTTCCCCGGCATGTGCTTTACCGCCGACAGCCTGATGGCGGGCGGCTGCGGGCGGCTCTTCGAGGGCTCCCCCGCGGTGATGTGGGAGAGCCTGTCGAAACTGGCCGCCCTGCCCCCCGAGACGCTGATCTGCTCGGGCCATGAATATACGGCCTCGAACCTGCGCTTTGCCGCGACCGTCGATCCCGACAACACCGCCCTTCAGGCCCGCATCGCAGCCACCGCCATTGCAAATGCCAAGGGCGAAGGCACCGTCCCATCGACCTTGGCCCTGGAGCTTGCGACCAACCCTTTCCTGCGCGCCCCCCTCTTGAAGGCGGCCATCGGCATGCCCAAATCCACCGACGCGGAAGCCTTCGCAGAAATCCGCGCGCGCAAGGACAAGTTCTGAGCCCGCTTTCCGGGCCCCTTCCATCACATTTTGTGACCCATGGGGCTCAGGGGGAGTTTTCCTCAGAAATAGCACTTGAAGTGGCGCAAAGAAAACCGATCCTTAACGGTATGAGGCCACGGTCAATGCAGGCGAGGGGACATCCCGCCCCAGCCTGAGACCTGCAGGACAGGAGCACGCAACGGTGCCGACATTCTCGACGACCCTAGAACAGGCCATCCACGGCGCCTTGGCCCTCGCCAATGCCCGCCGCCACGAACTCGCCACGCTGGAGCATCTGCTCCTGGCGCTCATCGACGAACCCGACGCCGCCCGCGTGATGAAGGCCTGCTCGGTCGATCTCGACAGCCTGCGCAAGACCTTGACCGATTTCATCGACGACGATCTCTCGACGCTGGTGACGGATGTCGAGGGTTCCGAGGCTGTGCCGACCGCCGCCTTCCAGCGCGTGATCCAGCGCGCCGCGATCCATGTGCAGTCCTCGGGGCGCACGGAAGTGACCGGCGCCAACGTCCTGGTCGCGATCTTCGCCGAGCGCGAATCGAACGCCGCCTATTTCCTGCAGGAACAGGACATGACGCGCTATGATGCGGTGAATTTCATCGCCCATGGCGTGGCCAAGAACCCCTCTTTCGGCGAAAGCCGCCCGGTTTCCGGCGCGGAAGAACATCACGAGACGCCCAAGGCCGAGGCCGGGGCCGAAAAGGAATCGGCGCTGTCGAAATATTGCGTCGATCTGAATGACAAGGCGCTGAAGGGTGATGTCGATCCGCTGATCGGCCGCGAAGCGGAGGTCGAGCGCGCGATCCAGGTGCTCTGCCGTCGGCGCAAGAACAACCCGCTGCTGGTGGGCGACCCCGGCGTGGGCAAGACGGCGATTGCCGAAGGCCTGGCCCGCAAGATCGTCAATGGCGAGACGCCCGACATCCTGGCCGGCGCCACGATCTTCTCGCTGGACATGGGGGCGCTTCTGGCCGGAACCCGCTATCGCGGCGACTTCGAAGAGCGTCTGAAAGCCGTGGTCAAGGAGATGGAGGACCATCCCGACGCCATCCTCTTCATCGACGAAATCCATACGGTGATCGGCGCGGGGGCGACCTCGGGCGGCGCGATGGATGCGTCCAACCTGCTGAAACCTGCCCTGCAGGGCGGCAAGCTGCGCTGCATGGGAAGCACGACCTATAAAGAGTTCCGCCAGCACTTCGAAAAAGACCGCGCGCTGAGCCGCCGGTTCCAGAAGATCGACGTGAACGAGCCTTCGGTCGAGGATTCGGTCAAGATCCTGATGGGCCTCAAGCCCTATTTCGAAGAACACCACGACCTGCGTTACACCCACGACGCGATCAAGGCCGCGGTAGAGCTTTCCGCCCGCTACATCCACGACCGCAAGCTGCCCGACAAGGCGATCGACGTGATCGACGAGG
>CAMFIX010000463.1 GCA_945952425.1 uncultured Pseudorhodobacter sp.
CCCAAAGGCCGCCCATGGCCAAAGCGACCAGCAAAGTCGCCACCACGCCGCCCCATTTCATCGCGCGATACCGGCGTTCGACCTTGTCGTCGGCCGAGACCAGACCGGCCTCGGGGAACAGCACCTCGCCAAAGAGCCGGGTCAGGAAATAGCTGCGGCCGGTGCCGCGGCCGCTGCCGATGGCCTGGCGCCCGATGCCGAAGGTGCGCGCCATGCCCATCATCAGACGGTCGATGGGCGTGCCCTCTTGCGTGCCGGAGGTGAAGTAAACCCCGCGCCACAGCTGGCGCTTGTCATAGGCGTTTTCGTTGAAGACCTCGGCCAGGAAGGTCTTGGCCGTGTCGCGCACCGAAGCGAGCTGCGCCGGGAAGCCCGCGATCAACGCACGGCGCTGCGGGTCGGTCTCGGTCTGCATGCGTTCAATCATCTGGGCATTCAGGCGCGTCAGCAGGGCCGAGAACTCGCCGTCAAACGCCGGGAGGGGCTGGTCTTTCTGGCCCTTGGGCAGGGGCAAGGTGAAGCCCCAGACCTGTTCGCGTTCCTCTTTCCCGAGATTGTCGAAGAACTCCGCAAAGCCCGCGATCATGTCGGCCTTGGTGAACAGCACATAGACCGGAAAGCGCACGCCGAGCTTCTCGCGCAGCTCCGCCAGGCGGCGGCGGATGGCGCGGGCATGGGCGCGCTGGGTCGTCTCGTCCTGCATCGACAGGTCGGACAAGGAAATCGCGATGATCGCCCCGTTGATCGGCTGCCGGATGCGGTGCTTTTTCAGCATGGCGAGGAAGCCCTGCCAGCCGAGATTGTCGGCCTCGGCATCGCTTTCCTGCGTCGTGTAACGCCCGGCGGTGTCGATCAGAACCGCCTCGTCGGTGAACCACCAGTCGCAATTGCGCGTGCCGCCGACGCCGCCGATGGCCTCTTTGCCGAACTCTTCGGCCAAGGGAAAGTTCAGCCCCGAATTGGCAATCGCCGTCGTCTTGCCCGCGCCGGGCGGGCCGATCATGATATACCAGGGCAGCTGATAGAGCGTCTTGCCGCCCTTCTTCTTCAGCTTCTGGATGGCGAGCTTCAGCTTGTCCTTCAGCTCTTTCATCTCTTCGGCGACCGCCTCGTTCTCGGGCGTCTCGGCGACCTGCTCGACGATCTTGGTCTCGACCGCCTTCTCGTCGAACTTCCGCACCAGGAAGACGATCAGCAGGGTGATGAAGCAAAACGCCCAGAGGACGGCGATGAAGATCCAGCGGCCGAAGGGCTCGTCGAAGGGGCGGAAGGCGTCGGTGCCGATATAGGGCGAAAAGAACCAGACGCAGACCGACAGGATCAGCGTGACGACCGGCAGAACGAAGTAGATCGAGGTCAGAAAGCGCCAGATGGCGAGGATCACGCGCATGTCAGTTGTTCCCCGTCTTCGTCGCGTCAGTGGCGGGCGCCGTCGTGGTCGTGTCTGCATTGGCCGGTGGCGTGGCGCCCGGCGCATCGGGCGCCTTGGCCGCGGTCGCCGCCGCCTCGTCGGCCGAGCCCTTCACCAGCAGGATCTCGATCCGCCGGTTGGCGGCGCGGCCGTCCTTGGTGTTGTTGTCGGCGATGGGCTCCTTGTCGCCGTGACCTTCGGCCATCAGCTTGGTCGGATCGCCCACCACCGGGGCCACCATCTTCATGACCGCAGTCGCCCGGGCGAGGCTGAGTTCCTCGTTCGACTTGAAGCGGCCGGCACCCACGGGGCTGCTGTCCGAATGGCCCACGATCAGGATATTGCCCTTCTCGTCCTTCAAAGCCTCGGCCACGCGGCCGATGGGGGCCTCGAACTGGGTGTTCAGCTTGTCGGAGCCGGATTTGAACATGCCGGTGCCCGACAGCCGGATCACCACCGAATTGCCTTCGGTCAGGACGGTGACGATGCCCTCCTTGATCTCGGGGGCCAGGAAAGAGGTCAGCTTGGCGATCTTGTCGACCTCGGTCTTTTGCGGCGGCGGCGGGGGCGGGGGCGGTGCCCGGCGGAGCAGTTTCGGCGGCTCGGCCGCCTCGACCGCGGCGATGGTGGACAAGGTCACCCCGGCGCGCTGGCCCAGCATGTAAGACAGCCCGCCGAAGATCAGCGCCAGGATCAAGGCCATCGCGCCGATGGTGATCCACAGGGGCTTCCAGGCCGAGATGATCCGGTAGGGCTTTTCGACCCCTTTCCAGCGCGGCGAAAGGTCGCGTTCGAACTCGCCCCGCTGGCCGCGGATGATCCGTGCCAGCGCGACCCTGATCTGCATATGCTTGTCGCTGCCGCCGTTTTCGACGCGCAAGCGGCCTTCGAACCCCAGGGACAGGCAGCTGTAAAGGAACTCCAGCAGGTCGATATTGGTGCCGGGGTCTTGCTCCAGCCGGGCCAGAAGGTCGAAGAAACGGTCGCCGCCCACCGTCTCGCGGTGGAAGGTGCCGACCATCGACTGCATCGCCCAGGAGCTCTGCTCGCCCCAGGGGGTGTTCAAGACCACGTCGTCCAAAGTCGCGCAAAGCGCATAGCGCGCGACCTTGACCTTCTGCGCATCCTCGCCCGCCTTCAGCGCGTTGTTCTCGAAATTGCGGACCTCGGCCATGACCGATTGGCGCAGCTTTTCCGGATCGGGATGCTGGGCGCGGTTGCGGATGCGGCCCAGAAGGGCGAAGAGCGGCGTGCCCAAGGCCACAAGCTGGTTGACGCCGGTGAAGGCGATGGCCTCGGGCTCCACCGGCCCGCGAGAGGCCTGTTGCGGCACGCCCATCGGCGCAGCACCTGGGGCCGAGCCATAACCGGCCGAAGGTCCGAACGGGTTCGGCGCCCCGGGTTCATAGGCCGGGGGCGTGTAGGAGGGCGCGGCCGGTGCCGCGCCGCGTTGCGCTTCGGGCAGGGCCGCCAGCAGGTACGCGTCGACTTGCCGCCGCGCTCCGGCATCCAGCGGCTGGGCGGCGCGTTCAACCTGATGGTCGAGCGGGTCAACCGGCAGATGGAGCAGCGCAAGGCGCTGACCGACGCGCTCGCGCACGAGTTGCGCTCGCCGGTGGCGCGCCTGCGCTACCGGCTGGCGCTGGGCGCCGACGAAGACGCGTCGGCCGCGTGGTCGGCGTCGATGGAGCGCGACCTCGACGAGATCGACGCCCTACTCGAAGAGATGCTGCTACACGCCAGGCTGGAC
>CAMFIX010000464.1 GCA_945952425.1 uncultured Pseudorhodobacter sp.
GGCTTCGGCGGCGGGCAGGTGGATATCACCAACGGGAAGTTCGTCTTCAGCTGCACCGAGGCCTACCGGGTGAAAAACGGCGTCATCGGCGCCCCGGTGAAGGGCGCGACGCTGATCGGGGATGGGGCGACGGCGCTCAAGGGCATCCGGGCCATCGGCAACGACATGAAACTCGACCCCGGCATCGGCAATTGCGGCAAGGCGGGCCAATGGGTGCCGGTGGGGGTGGGCCAACCGACGCTTATGATCGGCGGGCTGACGGTGGGTGGTTCTGGCGGGTGAGGGGGGGTCAACCCCGCCCTGCGCGTGCGGTTGGCACTTCGAGCCTGCGTAGGGTCCGAGATCTTCTGCCCCATACTTAAACGGACGCCCCATGGGACAGCCGTTCGGTCTTGTCACCGTCCCGTCGGGCGCGAAAAATTTTCGGCGAAAATTTTTGGGCCCCCGCGTTGAACAGGAAGTGCAACACGTCGCCGTCCTTGACCTCGTAGGTCTTGCCTTCCACGCGGCCCTTGCCTGCGACGTAATCGTCATAGCCCACGGTTTCGGCCTTGATGAAGCCCTTTTCGAAATCGCCGTGGATGACGCCCGCCGCCTGGGGCGCCAGCGTCCCTTTGGTGATCGTCCAGGCGCGGGCCTCCTTCGGTCCGACCGTGAAATAGGTCTGCAGGCCCAAAAGCGCGTAGCCGGCCTTGATCAGGCGGTCGAGCCCCGCCTCGTGCAGCCCCATCTCCTCCAGGAACATCGCAGCATCGTCAGAGGGCATCTGCGCAAGTTCCTCCTCGATCCGGGCCGAGATCACCACTGTGCCCGCCCCTTGCGCCTTGGCCATCACCGCCACGCGGTCGGATTGAGAGTTGCCGGTGGCGGCCTTGGCCTCCTCGACGTTGCAGACATAGAGCACGGGCTTGGAGGTCAGAAGCATCAGTTGGCGCCAGAGCCGCTTGTCGTCCTCGGCCACCTGGACCGTACGGGCGGGCCGCCCCTCGTTCAGGGCCGCCAGGGCCGCGCGCAAGAGGCGGTCCTGGTCCAGAACCTCCTGATCGCCGCCGCGCAGCTTCTTGCCCAGCGCGGTCAGGCGGCGCTCGATCGATTCCATGTCGGCCAGCATCAGCTCGGTCTCGATCGTTTCGGCATCGGCCACCGGGTCGATCCGGCCCTCCACATGGGTGATGTCGCCATCCTCGAAGCAGCGCAGCACATGGGCGATGGCGTCGCATTCGCGGATATTGGCCAGGAACTGGTTGCCCAAGCCCTCGCCCTTGGAGGCCCCGCGCACCAGCCCCGCGATATCGACGAAGGTCATCCGCGTCGGGATGATCTGCTTCGATCCCGCGATGCCCGCCAGCGTTTCAAGCCGCGCATCGGGGACGGCCACTTCGCCGACATTGGGCTCGATGGTGCAGAAGGGGAAATTGGCGGCCTGGGCGGCGGCCGTGCGGGTCAAGGCATTGAAGAGGGTCGACTTGCCCACGTTCGGCAGACCCACGATCCCCATCTTGAAACCCATTGCCCGCTCCTGTGCTGATTGGCGGCGGGCATAGGGGGGCGGGGCGGGCAGGTCAAGCCATTGCGAAAGCGCACGAGGGGTTGCACGCAATTTTAGGCACTTCGGCCTTTGGCCGGGGCAAGGGCGCGGCTATCCTGCCGGGATGATCCGTGTCTTCCTCCTCTTGGCCTTCCTCTGGCCCGGCCTCGCCCTGGCCTATGAAAACCCGCTGTTCGGGCCGATCAACGACCCCGATTGCGTGGTGCTGGACGGGCGCTTCCACCTGATTACCCCGGCCGGCGTGGGCGACAAGGCGGGGTTCGACTACCGCTGGTCGAAAGACCTGCTGCATTGGTCCGCGCCAGAGCGTATCCTGGCGCAATCCGCGGGCACCCAGCTTTGGCAGGGCTATTATTACCGCGATGCTTCGGGGCTTTACCTCTATTCCGCGCAGGTGACGAACAAGCAGAAGGCGATCCATGTGGGCAGGGCCGACAGCGTCACCGGCCCTTTCACCGATCTCGGGGGCTTTGCCCCGGGCGGGATCGACCCCTTTCCCTTGGCCGACGCCAATGGCACGCTCTGGCTGTATTACAAGGACGACCGCAAGGGGCAAAAGGGCATCTGGGCGCAGAAGATGGCCGACCCCGCGACGCCCCAGGGCGCCCCGGTCGAGGTCTTGCACCCCGAACCCGGCACGTTCGAGGACAATGGCTACCTGACGGTCGAAGGCCCGATGGTGATCGCGCGGGGCGGGCATTACTTCCTGATCTATTCCGGCGGGCCCTTCGATCAGCCTTATTATACGGTGGGTTACGCGGTCTCCGACAGCCCTTCCGGTCCCTTTACCCGCAAGGGGGTGCTGCTGGCGCCCTCGGACAGCGTCTTCTCGCCCGGCGTGCCGGATGTGGTGACGGATGGCGCGGGGCAGGATTGGCTGGTCTATCGCCAAAGGACTTCGGCCGCCAAGGCCGCGCCCCGCGTGCTGACCATCGACCGGCTGGACACCTCGCAAGCCGCCAAGGGCCTGCTCTCGGCCGTGGCCACCTCCGGCACGGTTCAGCCCGATCCGGTGCCGCTGAAGTAACCGCGCTTGCCGCGGGCGCGGCCGCGTGCGACACTCCTTCGAATACGAAGGAGTTTCCCATGGCCACCCACCCCTATATCCATTTCCAGGGCAATTGCGCCGAGGCGCTCGCCGCCTATGCCGAGATCTTCGGCGGCACCGATCTGCAGATGATGACCTATGGGCAAGAGCCCGGCCAGCCGCCGATCCCCGGCGCGCGGGTGATGCATGGCCAGCTGACCCTGGGCGAGGGGACGCTGATGGCCTCGGACTTCCCCGAAGGCTTCGCGGGCGATCCGCAACAGGCCGTCTCGATCATGCAGACCGCCCCGGATGTCCAGACCGGCCAGGCCTGGTTCGACAGGCTCCTGGAGGGCGGCGGGCTGATTCAGCCCTGGGCGCCGACCTTCTTCGCCAAGGGCTTAACCTCGGCGACGAAGGCGTCCACCTGGTGCGGGGCCGCACCGACGAAGCGGGCGCTGTCGGCGAGGATCGCGGTGAGGGCTTTCTTGCTGAGGTCCACGCGCTTGTCGCCGGCGAGGCGGCCGAGCAGGTCGGCGTCGCCGCCGGTGCGCAGGGCCTTGGCCGCGGCGAGGG
>CAMFIX010000465.1 GCA_945952425.1 uncultured Pseudorhodobacter sp.
CGCCGCCTGCGCGCGCAAGGCCCGGTAGCCCGGCAAGAGCACCCGCATCTCCCAGCCCAGAGGCGCCAGCGCCGCGGGCAAAGCCCCCACGACATCCGCGAGCCCCCCGGTCTTCACCAGCGGCAAGCATTCCGAAGCCACCGACAGAACCCGACCCTTCAGCTTCATGCGCGCGCCCTCTTCTTCGCCTTTCCCAAGGAGCCGCACCCCGCGCCCCCCTCATTTTCTGTCTGAAAATATCCCACGGAGGGGTCCGGGGAGGTGTGAAACCTCCCCGGCGCCTTCCGCAAGACCAGCCCTCAGCCCAGCTTCGCCGCCCGGGCATCCAGCATCGGCTGGGTCACCAGAACGATCCCGCTGTCGCTGCGGCGGAACCACTTGGCATCCTCGACCGGATCTTCGCCCACGACCAGCCCATCGGGGATCTTCACCCCGCGGTCGATGACGCAATTCTTCAGGCTGGCATTGCGGTTGACCGTCACATAGGGCAGCGCGACCACGTATTCCAGCGACGAATAGGAATGCGTCCTGACCCCGGTGAAGAGCAGGCTGTTCCTGACCTCGGACCCCGAGACGATGCAGTCGCCCGAGACCAGCGAGGAAATCGCCTGCCCCCGGCGCCCGTCCTCGTCATGGATGAACTTCGCGGGCGGCACGATTTCGGCATAGGTCCAGATCGGCCAGGAGCTGTCATAGATATCCAGCTTCGGCACGAAATCGGTCAGGTCGATATTGGCCTGCCAGAAGGCGTCGATCGTTCCCACATCGCGCCAATAGGGCTCGGTCTCCAACCCCGACTTCACGCAACTGTCGCTGAACTTGTGCGCCATGGCCTTGCCGCCCTTCACGATGGCCGGGATCAGGTCGAAGCCGAAGTCATGGGTGGAGTTCGGGTTGTTCATATCCTCGATCAGACGGGCGCGCAGGAAGTTCCAGTCGAAGACATATATGCCCATCGAGGCCAAGGCATGGTCCGGGTCGCCCGGCATCGCCGGCGGGTCTTTCGGCTTTTCCAGGAAGGCCGTGATGCGCTGCGTGGCATCCACCGCCATGACGCCGAAGGCCGTGGCCTCCATCCGGGGCACGGTCAGGCAGCCGATGGTCACATCGGCCCCCGAGGAGACATGCTGCTGCAGCATGATCTCGTAATCCATCTTGTAGATATGGTCCCCGGCCAGCACGACGACATATTTGATGCCATAGCTGTCGATGATGTCGATGTTCTGCGCCACGGCATCCAGCGTGCCGCGATACCAGTTGACCTCGTCCATCCGCTGGCTGGCGGGCAGAACGTCGAGGTATTCGTTCCGCTCGGCCCGAAAGAAGCCCCAGCCGCGCTGGATGTGGCGGATGAGGGAATGCGCCTTGTATTGCGTCGCGATCGCCATTTTGCGAATGCCGGAATTCAGCGCATTCGACAGCGCGAAGTCGATGATCCGCGTCTTGCCGCCGAAATAGACGGCCGGTTTGGCGCGGAAGTCGGTCAGCTCCTTGAGGCGGCTCCCCCGCCCGCCCGCCAGGACGAAAGCCATGGCCTGCGACGACAGCCTCGCATTGGGTTTCGGTTGCATCTCTTCCTCCCTTTCGCGGCTTTGCCGCTGTTATTCCTCAAGAAAATAAAGCGTGGCCAAAGGCGGCACCGTCACCATGGCCGAGGCAGGCTGACCGTTCCAGCCCTGGTCCTCCACGATCAACCCTCCCAGATTGCCGCGGTTGCCGCCGCCATAGCCTTCGGCGTCGGTGTTGAGGACTTCAAGCCAGCGCCGCCCGCCGGGCAGGCCGACGCGCATCCGGCGTTCCACCGGGGTCATGTTGGCGATGACCAGGACCGAAGGATGGCCTTCGGCTTTCCTCAGCCAGGAGAAGGTCGACCCCTCCGCATCGCCGCCGTCGATCCATTCGAAGCCCGCGGGGCGGCTGTCGTTCACATGCAGCGCGGGCGTCTCGCGGTAGACCCGGTTCAGGTCGCGCACCAGGGATTGCACGCCGCGGTGTTCGGCCAGCTCCAGCTGGTGCCAGTCGAGGCTCTGGTTGTGGTTCCACTCCGCCCCTTGGGCGAATTCCTGCCCCATGAACAAGAGCTTCTTGCCCGGATGCCCCCACATGAACCCGTAATAGGCCCGCAGATTGGCGAATTTCTCCCAGGCGTTGCCCGGCATCTTGCCCAGCATCGAGCCCTTGCCGTGGACGACCTCATCATGAGAGATCGGCAGGATGTAATTTTCCGACCAGGCATAGACCAGGCCGAAGGTCATCTGGTTGTGGTGATATTTGCGGAAGATCGGGTCTTTCTGGATGTAGGACAAGGTGTCGTTCATCCAGCCCATGTTCCACTTGAAGCCGAAGCCAAGCCCGCCGTGATCGACCGGCCTGGAGACGCCCGGGAAAGCGGTCGATTCCTCGGCCACCATCATGATGCCCGGCACCTCGCCGTAAGCCACGCTGTTGGCGCGGCGCAGCACTTCGATGGCCTCGTAATTCTCGCGCCCGCCGTCCTTGTTGGGCACCCATTCGCCGTCCTTGCGGCTGTAGTCGCGGTACAGCATCGAGGCCACCGCATCGACGCGCAAGCCGTCGACGTGGAATTCCTCCAGCCAGTACAAGGCGTTGCTGACCAGGTAATTCTGCACCTCGGTCCGGCCGTAGTTGTAGATGAAGGTGTTCCAGTCCTGGTGAAAGCCCTCTTTCGGATCGGCGTGCTCGTAAAGCGCCGACCCGTCGAAGCGGCCGAGCCCATGGGCATCGGTCGGGAAATGGCCGGGCACCCAATCCAGAAGGATGCCGACACCTTTCTTGTGCGCGGCCTCGACCAGAGCGCGGAATTCCTGCGGCGTGCCATGGCGCACGGTCGGCGCAAACAGGCCGACCGGCTGATACCCCCAAGAGCCGTCGAAAGGATATTCCGACACGGGCAGCATCTCGATATGGGTGAAGCCCATATCGGCCACGTAATCGACCAGCTGCTCGGCCATTTCCAGGTAAGACAGCATCCGGTTGCCCGGCGCCCGTTTCCAGCTGCCCAGATGCACCTCGTAGACCGAGATCGGCGCATCGACGTGCAGCGTCTCGGCCCGGGTCTTCAGCCAGTCGCCATCCGCCCAGTCGCGCGGAGAGATGTCGCGCACCACGCTGGCATTTGC
>CAMFIX010000466.1 GCA_945952425.1 uncultured Pseudorhodobacter sp.
GCCCAGGGCCGCGCGACCCCGGTCGCGGCATCGACCAGCCCGGCGTCGAACAGCGCGGCAGGCCCGGGCGCGCTCTGCCCGTCCAGGATCGGCACCGTCGGGTTCAGGCGACCCAGCCGCCCCTTCACCGCCGCGGCCAGGGCAGGAGCGACCAGGTCGGTCTTGGTCACCACGATCCGGTCGGCGCAGGCGATATGCTCGGCCCTTGCCGCCTCGGGCGCCGTGGCATCCACCACCGCCACCGCCGCATCCAGCCGCATCAACCCGCGCAGCACATGATCCGCCCCGATCCGCGCCAGCACCGCCGACAGCTCGGCCATGCCCGAGGTCTCGACCACGATGCGCGCCAGGGGCTCCGGCGCGGCGGCGATCATCTTGCGGATCGCCTCGGACAGGTCGTTGCCCGGCCTGCAGCACAGGCAGCCGTTGCGCAACAGCGCCATCTGCGCCTGCGGAGCGGCCGAGGCCAGCAGCTGGTCGTCCACCCCGAAACTGCCGAATTCATTGACCACGACCCCGGTCCGCTCCATCTCGGGCAGGGTCAGCAGCCGGGCCAGAAGCGAGGTCTTGCCGACGCCCAATCCCCCGCCGATCACCGAAAGCGCAGGCCGGACCTGCGGCGCGGCCATGGTCAGAACTCGCTGTCGGTGGCGGCTTCGAAGGGCCGCGGCAGCCAGGAGCCATCGGCCGGCACGCCCGCCTTGGCGAAAAGCCCGTCGCGCGCCGCCTCGACCTTGGCCCGGAATCCCAGCGTGTCGAAATCCACCAGCTTGAAATCGCGCTTGCGCACCTTTCCAGCGACGATCACGGTTTCCACATTCCCGGCATGGGCGGCCTCGACCACGATGCCATAGGCGTTGTTCATCGGCATCAGGTTCAGCGCGTTGGTGTTCAACAGCACGATGTCGGCCTCTTTGCCCACGGTCAGCGAGCCGGTCTTGTGGCCCAGCCCGCAAGCAATCGCGCCCTGCAGCGTGGCGAATTCCAGCACATCGGTCGCCATCAGCGGCAGCGGGTCGACGATCACGCGGTCTTGCAGCGCCTGGTGGTTCACCACGGCCCGCGTCCCCGCCAAAAGCGCCCGCATGGCCGAGAACATGTCGTCGGGCACCGTCGTCACCACGTCGATCGAGATCGAGGGCCGCACCCCCACCGCCAGCAGCGCCAGCGTCGGCGGGAAGCCATGGCCCATGTGCAGCTCCAGTTCCGGCGCAATCGAGGCCGTGCCGCCGGTCGCCCCGATCAGCCGGAAATCCTCGGCCTGCAACGAGTTGCAATGCACATAAGTCACATCCGGCCCGGTCAGCCCCGCGCCATGCAGCTGGACGATGGGCTTGTTCATCCCCCAAAGCCCGTCGCCCATATGCACGCTGATCCGCAACCCCAGGTCGCGCGCGCGGGTAAAGTCGTCGCGGGTGACGGGCAAAGTGGCGAACTGGTTGCCGCGGGCGGCAAAGCCCATGGTCACCAGCTGGTCGTCGGACGAGAAATAGGCGCGCCGCACCCGCTCCACATCGGCGAAATTCGTCGGCTTGTCGCTGACCGGCACCCATTCGGCATTGGAATTGCCATAGCCGAAGACCGCGCGCATCCCCGCCGCCATCAGCCCCTCGACCGCGGCCGAGGCATGGTCGGGCGTGTTGTTGTTGTGCGACCAGTCGTAAAGCGTGGTGATCCCGGCATCCAAAGCGGCAATGGCGCCCAGGTGGTTGCCGATCTTCATGTCGTCGGGGGTGTAAAGATCGCCCATCACCCCGCGCACGCCCGCGAAATACTGCGCCAGCGTCCAGTCGGCGCCGGTGGCGCGCAGCAAGGCCTGCCAGGTGTGGCGATGGGTATCGACGAAACCCGGAATGGCGATGCGCCCCGCGCCCTCGATGATCTCGGCATCGCCGACCGCCAGGTCGACCCCGATGGCCGCGATCTTGCTGCCCTCGATCAGGATGTCACCGCGCGGGATCACCCCGACCTGGGGATCAATCGAGACGATATGCGCGTTGCGAATGAGTTTGCGTGACATGTCCGGGCTCCTCCTCAGCCGTGCGGGCACCCCGGTCCGCGCCGCCCTGCGACGAGGCCGACCCCAATTTCCCCCGCCAGTATGATCGCTTGGCCCGGCGCGGGGCAGGGTCGAAAAAATTACCGGAATGAAAATCTCGTGCAGGCGGGGGGTGGGGCAGGGGGCCTATCCCTGCCAGGGGCCACGATCTGCACGAGGCGGCTTGCGGGGAATCGAATGATGGTATTAGTATAACATCGTATTACGGTAATCGTCGAACGCAGCGCCCGCGCCGCGACAGGAGAACAAGATGCACCAGGTCGATCCCATCCACGCCCAGGCCCGCCAGGGGCTGGCGGGCCTTCCCACCGGGCTTTTCATCGGCGGGGCCTGGGAGGCGACCGGCGAGACCCTCCCCGTCACCAATCCCGCCGACGGGTCCGAACTGGCCCGGGTCTCCCATGCCGGGCCGGAGGAGGCCGGGCGCGCGCTCGATGCCGCGGTGGCGGCCCAGGCCGCCTGGCGTGGCCTGGCCCCGCGCGCCCGCGCCCGGCTGCTGCATGCCGCCCATGCGCTGATGCTGCAGCGCCAGGAGCTGATCGTTCAGACCATGACGCTGGAAAGCGGCAAGCCCCTGACCGAGGCGCGGGCCGAGTTCCTGCTGTCGGCCGAGTTCCTGCTGTGGTTCGCCGAGCAGGTCGCCCATGTCCATGGCACCTATGCTTCCAGCTCGAACGGCGGGTTTCGCGTCGTCGTGGGCCATGCGCCGGTCGGGCCCTGCCTGCTCATCACGCCCTGGAACTTTCCCCTGCTGATGATCGTGCGCAAGGCGGGGGCGGCCTTGGCTGCGGGCTGCACCGTGGTGACCAAGACCGCGCAGGAGACGCCCCTGACCTGCGCCGCCTTCGTGCAGGTCTTGCAGGATGCGGGCTTTCCGCCGGGCGTGGTGAACCTCTTGCACACCCGCAGCTCGGCCCCGATCTCCGAACGCCTGCTGGCCGATCCGCGGCTGCGCAAGGTCAGCTTCACCGGCTCGACCGGGGTGGGCAGCCTTCTGCTGCGGCTGGCGGCCGAGAATGTCGTCAATGCCTCGATGGAGCTGGGCGGCGACGCGCCTTTCATCGTGTTTGAC
>CAMFIX010000467.1 GCA_945952425.1 uncultured Pseudorhodobacter sp.
CGCCCGACCATGGCGCCGCGCAAGACCGACCGCGAACGCGAAGACCGCGAACGCGCCGCCGCCAAGGCCAAGGGCGACGACGGCCGCCGCACCGGCAAGCTGACGCTGTCGGATGCCACCTCGGAAGAGGGCGGGCGTCAGCGCAGCCTGGCCGCGATGAAGCGCAAGCAGGAAAAGGCGCGGCAAAAGGCCATGGGTTTCGGGAACAAGCCCGAAAAGCAGGTCCGCGACGTGCAGCTGCCCGAAACCATCGTGGTCTCGGAACTGGCGAACCGCATGGCGGAACGCGGGGCCGACGTGGTCAAGTCGCTCATGAAGATGGGCATGATGGTCACGATGAACCAGGCCATCGACGCCGATACGGCCGAGCTGGTGATCGAGGAATTCGGCCACCGCGCGATCCGCGTGACCGATGCCGACGTGGAACAGGCCATCGACACGGTCAAGGACAAGTCCGAAGACCTGGTGGCGCGTCCTCCGGTCGTCACGATCATGGGCCACGTCGACCACGGCAAGACCTCGCTTTTGGACGCGATCCGCAAGACCAACGTGGTCACGGGCGAAGCTGGCGGCATCACCCAGCACATCGGCGCCTACCAGGTGGTGACGCCGCGCGGCGAGACGGTGACCTTCCTCGACACGCCGGGCCACGCGGCCTTTACCTCGATGCGGGCGCGCGGGGCGCAAGTCACGGATATCGTGGTGCTTGTCGTCGCCGCCGATGACCAGGTCATGCCGCAGACGGTCGAAGCCATCGCCCATGCCAAGGCCGCCAAGGTTCCGGTCATCGTGGCGATCAACAAGATCGACAAATACGAGGCCGATCCGCAAAAGGTGCGGACCGACCTTCTGCAGCATGACATCGTGGTCGAAGCCATGTCGGGCGAGGTCATCGACGTCGAGGTCTCGGCCAAAACCGGCAAGGGCTTGCCCGAGCTGCTGGAGGCGATCAGCCTGCAGGCCGAAATCCTGGAGCTGCGGGCCAACCCGAACCGCGCCGCCTCTGGCGCCGTGGTCGAGGCCAAGCTCGACGCCGGCCGCGGCCCCGTGGCCACGGTGCTGGTGCAGAACGGCACATTGCGCAAGGGCGACATCTTTGTCGTCGGCGAGCAATGGGGCAAGGTGCGCGCGCTGATCAACTCGAACGGCGAGACGATCACCGAGGCCGGGCCTTCGATGCCGGTGGAAGTCCTGGGGCTTTCGGGCACGCCTGGCGCCGGGGACACGCTGAACGTGGTGGAAACCGAAGCGCAGGCGCGCGAGATCGCGGATTACCGCGCCTCGGTCACCCGCGACAAGCGGGCCGCCGTGGGTGCTGCGACGACGCTGGAACAGCTGATGGCGAAGGCCAAGGCCGACCTTTCGGTGGCCGAACTGCCGCTGATCGTGAAGGCCGACGTGCAGGGTTCCGCCGAAGCCATCGTGCAAGCGCTGGAGAAGATCGGCAACGACGAGGTCCGCGTGCGGGTTCTGCACTCGG
This sequence comes from uncultured Pseudorhodobacter sp., assembly GCA_945952425.1. Taxonomy (GTDB): domain Bacteria; phylum Pseudomonadota; class Alphaproteobacteria; order Rhodobacterales; family Rhodobacteraceae; genus Stagnihabitans. Next base: position 1,481 of record CAMFIX010000467.1, read on the forward strand.
GCGTCGGCGCGATCACCGATACGGATATCGGCCTGGCCGAGGCCAGCAAGGTGCCGGTCATCGGCTTCAACGTGCGCGCCAATGCGACGGCGCGGGCCAATGCGCAGCAGAAGGGCGTGGATGTTCGGTATTATTCGATCATCTATGACCTGGTGGAAGACATCCGCAAGGCGGCCTCGGGCCTGCTCAAGGCCGAGATTCGCGAGCATTTCATCGGCTATGCGAACATCCTGCAGGTCTTCAAGATCTCGGGCATCGGCAATGTCGCGGGCTGCCTGGTCACCGAAGGGGTGGCGCGACGGTCGGCGGGCGTGCGGCTTCTGCGCGACAACGTGGTGATCCACGAAGGCACGCTGAAGACGCTGAAGCGCTTCAAGGACGAGGTCAAGGAAGTGCCGATGGGCCAGGAATGCGGTATGGCCTTCGAACGCTACGAAGACATCCGCGCGGGCGATGTCATCGAAATCTTCGAGCGCGAGGAAATCCAGCGCACGCTGTAACGAAAAGGGGCCGCGAAAGCGGCCCCTGTTTCATTCCGGTGTTTCATCCCGGTCCCGCCGACTGCGGGCTTGTCGCATTTATTGCATCCGCGCCCCGCCGACTGCGGGAATTTCGCGGGCGGGCAGCGCGCCTAGGCGGCCAGCCGGTGCGCGGGTTCGACCGGATGGCCGATGTGGATCTTGCCGTCCAGCCGCACGGCCATGCGGCCATCGGCATAGGATTTCACGAATTCGCCCTGGATGAAGATGCAAGACCCGATGAGGATGGTGCGCAACATGATAGTCCTCCTGACCTTAAGGAAGTGTTGCACGAAGGCGTTTACAAGGTCTTAACGCCCGGACCGCCGTTCAACATTTCGCAACCTCTGGCCGGATAGGCTCCGCGCCCTCAGCTGTGGCGGTGAGTCGGAACGGCGCGGCCCACGAAGGTCTGCTCGCCCACCCGCACGGCCACCTGCCCATTCGGCAAATCCCGCACCACCAGGCCCTGAACCAGCACACAGCTGCCGATTTCAATCGTCTTGATCATGTCCGTCCCCCGACTGCATGTCACTTTTTTGAAGTTTAGGGGGAATTTTCCGATCAAGATAGCATCAAATTGTAAATATCGCCCAGTTTGGTCGAATTTTTCCGTGATGCGGCTGCGACAAATCCGTGAACAGGGCGGCAAAAGCCTGCTCAACCGCACCAATCTGGCCCTGACGGTCATACAACTTTAGCGTGTGCAGCATATACGCCCGGATTTTCCGCGCTGCGGCGAATCAAAGACCGAGCTTGGCGAGCGCGCGCGGCAGGTTCGGCTCGGCGCCCTCGGGCAGGGCATCGCGGGAAAACCAGCGCATGTCGGAGAATTCCGCGCGGTCGAAATCGGGCACCAGGCGGGCCGAGCCGCGGATCGGATACCAGAGCGAGACATCGACATGTGTCCCCTCGCCCACGGTTTCGGCCCAGGTCAGGAAGCCCGGCGTGTCAGAGACCAGGTCGGCCACCATCCGCAGCTCTTCGCGGCATTCGCGGTGGACCGTGTCGGTCGGATGCTCACCCGGTTCGACATGGCCCCCCGGCGGCAGCCAAAGGCCAGAGCGATGGGCGCCGAGCAGCACCTTGTCGCCATCGACCGGGAGGAAATAGCTGACCAGCTGC
>CAMFIX010000468.1 GCA_945952425.1 uncultured Pseudorhodobacter sp.
GGTAAAAACGATGCGCATCAGTCGCTCAGCCCCCGCCACAGGTCGATACCGCCTTCGGTGGCGTGATGGTCGATGGCGGCCAGCTCCTCGGCGGTGAAGGCCAGGTTCTTCAGCGAATCCAACGAGTCATCCAGCTGCGCCACGTTGCGCGCGCCGATCAGGGCCGAGGTGACGCGCGGATCGCGCAAGACCCAGGCGATGGCCATCTGCGCCAGCGATTGCCCGCGTGCGGCGGCGATCCCGTTCAGGGCGCGGATGCGGCCGAGGTTTTCCTCGGTCAGCAGCTTCATGTTGAAGCTGCCCCCCTTGGCCGCCCGCGCATCCTCCGGCACGCCGTTCAGGTATTTCGCGGTCAGCATCCCCTGCCCCAGCGGCGAGAAGGCGATACAACCGGCGCCGACCTCGTCCAAAGCGTCCAAGAGGCCGAATTCCACCCAGCGGTTAACCAGCGAATAGGACGGCTGGTGGATCAACAGGGGCACGCCCTCGGCCCGCAGGATCGCGGCGGCCTGTTTCGTGCGCTCCGGCCCATAGGAGGAGATGCCTACATACAGCGCCTTGCCCTGCCGGTGCAGTTGCACCAGCGCGCCCATGGTCTCCTCCAGCGGCACATCCAGCGTCGGGCGGTGGGAATAGAAAATGTCGAAGTAATCCAAGCCCATGCGGCGCAGGCTTTGATCGGCCGAGGCCAGCACGTGCTTGCGCGAGCCCCCCAGCCCATAGGGCCCGGCCCACATGTCCCAACCGGCTTTCGAGGAAATCACCAGCTCGTCGCGATGCGCCTTGAAATCCTTGGCGAAGATCACCCCGAAATTCTCTTCGGCCGAACCATAGGGGGGGCCGTAATTGTTGGCCAGGTCGAAATGGGTGACCCCGCGGTCGAAGGCGCGGCGCAACACGGCGCGATAGGTCTCGAACACATCGGTGCCGCCGAAATTCTGCCAAAGCCCCAGCGAGATGGCAGGCAGTTTCAGCCCCGAGCGCCCGGAGACGCGGTAGGGCATTGCGGCATAGCGGTCAGCGGCGGCTAGATACATGGCGGTTCCTCCCGGTTGCGGAAGAGCTAGAGCGCCAAGGGGCGGCTTTCAAGGAAAACGTTTGCCAAGCAAACGGACCCCAAACAAAACGGCCCCGAACAAAACGGCCGGAGCGCGCGAGGCGTCCGGCCGGGCCTGCACATCGGGCAGGCAGGGGAGCGCCAGAGACGGGACAGGGACAGCGCTTGCAAAGAAAACGCGGGGCAGGGCAAAAGGTTCCCTCGCCCTGGCGGCTTTTCTGCGCCAGAGTGGCCGGAAAGCGGGGTGCGGCATGCAGCGGTTGCGGCGGTGGGCGACGAAGAAACATGGGCTGGGGGAAGAGATCGCGATGGCCGTGGCATCCACGGTGATCGCCCTGGCCCTGCGCGAGGCGCTGGACGGCGTCCTGCCGCCGGGCTTTCCCTTCATCACCTTCTTTCCCGCCGTGACGCTGACCGCCTTTTTCGCCAGCACTCGGGCGGGGATCATGGCGGCTCTGGGCTGCGGCATCACGGCCTGGACCTGGTATGTCGGCCCCACGGCCAGCCTCGCGCAAAGCCTTGTCGCCATGGGGTTTTTCGTGCTGGTCACCGCCACCGACATCACGTTGATCGACCTGATGCGCCGGGCGCTGGTGAAACTGGACGGCGAAAGGCAGACCTCTGACGCGCTGGCCCAGGCCAACAAGCTGATGTTCCACGAGCTGCAGCACCGGGTGTCGAACAACCTGCAGGTCGTGGCCTCGATCCTGAAGATGCAGCAGCGCAGCGTGGCGGACGAGGGCGCGCGGGCGGCGCTGGATGCGGCCTCGGCCCGGCTGCGCATCGTCTCGGGCATCCAGCGGCAGCTGCACAACCCCAAACGCCAAAGCGCCGACATTGCGGCGCTGCTCAGGGATTTGCTGCCCGAGGTGATGGAAAGCACCGACAGCCGCGCGCAGCTGGAGGTGGCGGGCGGCGGGGTGATCCTCGCGGCCGACCAGGCGACGCCGGTCGGGCTGATCGTGGTTGAGCTGGTCTCGAACGCGCTGGAGCATGCGGCGGGCGCCGACCTTTCCATCCGCGTCGAGGTGAAACCGGGGGCCGAGATCACCGTCACCGACAATGGTCCCGGCCTGCCCGAGGGATTCGCGGCGGAAAGGTCGCGCTCCTTGGGGCTGCGCATCGCCCTGCAGTTCACCGAACAGCTGGGCGGCACGCTGAATTTCGCCAGCGCGGGCGGCACGCGCGCCGTGCTGGCCTTTCCCGCTTAAAGCGGGGGCGTGCCGCGCAGCGCCCGCGCGATCATCGCGATGACGAAGAGCACGATGAAGACGAAGAACAGGATCTGCGCGATCGAGGCCGCCGCTCCGGCGATGCCGCCGAAACCCAGAACCGCCGCGATCAACGCGATGACGAGGAAGGTCAAAGCCCAGCCCAGCATGGCAATCTCCTATCGTTGGGTCGTGTGAAGGGAAACGCCGGGGCAGGCGGGCGGTTCCGGAATGGGGCGCAGAAAAATCTCGGGAACCAAGTCGTGATGGTCGGCGTTGGCTTGGTGACGGCGCAAGTCGTCGCAGTCAAAGACAGCCGAACCGAAAGGCCCGCGATGTCCGAACCGAACCTGCTTTCCGCGCTGATCCAGGGGGCGAGCCTCGCCCGCAAGGCCGTCGAGTTGCGCCTGGTGATGGCGCGGATCGACGCGCAGCACCGCGCGGCGCAGGCCTTGGGCGGGCTCTTGGCCCTGGTCCTGGCGGGGGCGCTGGCCATGATGGCCGCGGGCTTCGCGGGCTTTGCCGCCTATGTCGGACTTTTGGCCACGGGCGCCTCGGTGCCCCTGGCCGCGGCGATGGTGGCCCTGGGCTTCCTGGTCGTGGCGATGGGTTTTGCCTTCGCCGGCCAAAGGCGATTGCGGCTGTCGGTGGCGGTTCTCGACCGCTGAACCCTTTCAATCAAGGAGAAGATCATGACCCTTGCGACCAAACGCGCCGAGGCGCGGCGGCAGATTCACGCCCATGAAACCGCCTTGGCCAATCTTTTGACCGAAAAGACCCCGGCGGGCTGGGGCCGCGTGGCGGCGCCGCTGGCGCTGACCGCAGCCGGGCTGGGCGCGC
>CAMFIX010000469.1 GCA_945952425.1 uncultured Pseudorhodobacter sp.
GTGGACAACCTTTACGCCTCGCCGGTCTTTGCCCTGGACATCGAGCATCACTTCAAGGGGCAGCTCCATGACGTGATGGTCGTCTCGCCCGACGTCGGAGGCGTGGCCCGCGCGCGCGAGCTGGCGAAGCGGATCGGGGCGCCTTTGTCCATCGTGGACAAGCGGCGCGAGAAGGCCGGCGAGGTCGCGGGGATGACGGTCATCGGCAATGTCGAGGGCAAGAAATGCATCATCGTGGATGACATCTGCGACACGGCCGGCACGCTTTGCAAGGCGGCCGAGGTGCTGATCGAGAACGGGGCGACGGAGGGGCACTCCTACAGCACCCATGGCGTTCTGTCCGGCCCGGCGGTGGAAAGGGTGCAGAAGTCGGTGATGAAGTCGCTGGTCATCACCGATTCCATCGAGCCGACCGATGCCGTCCGCGCCTGCCCCAATATCCGCATCGTGCCGACCGCCCCGATGTTCGCCCAGGCCATCCTGAACATCTGGAACGGGACGTCGGTGTCCTCGCTCTTCGAGACCGAGACCTTGGTCCCGATCTACGAGGGCATGTATCAGCGGTAAGCGGGGAGTCGGGGTAACCCCCGACCTACGGTGGTCCGGCCTTGGGGTCGGTGCTTGTAACGGGAGGACGTGTCATGTGCAGCGACGGCGGAACGGCACTGGCGACGGTCCGGGTGGAGAATGACCGGGTCAAGGTCACCGAATGGCGCTTTCCAGCCAAGGGCTGCAACACCGGCTGGCACCGCCATGGCTTCGACTACGTGGTCGTGCCGCTGTTCGACGGCTTTCTGGAAATCCGGACGGGCGACGGGCAAAGCACCCTCGCCCCCATGACCAACGGCCTGCCCTATTTCCGCAAGGCCGGGGTCGAGCACGACGTCCTCAACGCCAACGATTTCGACTGCGCCTTCATCGAGATCGAGCTGTTGCAGCCCGCGCCTTAAGGCTCACTCGATTTCCCAATCGTCGTCGTCCTTCATCGCGCCCACCGCCGTCCAGTCCGCCCGGATGCGGGCGACGCGGGTGTCGCCCCAGGTGCGGAAGACCAGGTCGAAGCCCTTCTTCGTCACATTCTCGGCCACCAGATCGCCGCGGGAGGTGTGCTTGTGGTCGATGTCCCACATGGCCAGCCCCACCAGCACGGCGGGCGCCTCGCGGAAGGGTTCCTTGAAGGTGACGGCATGGCGCGTCTCACGCTCGCCCTGGCCGGTCCACATCGGGCCGCCATCCGCGAAGTCAGAGAACAGCACCTTGCTGCCCTGGCTGATCCCGATCGTGCCGGAGGAAATCCGCTTCATCGCCCACTCGCCTTTTGCGAGACCATATCCGAAAAATTCGTGAATAAAAGGTCAACGAAAGGAAAAGCCCCGCGCAAGGGCGGGGCTTCACGGGGTTGCGATCAGTGGCCGGCCAGGGCGGCCTTGACGGCGACGAGATCGGCGAAGGCCTTGTCGGCGGCGTCTTTCGACGGGTTGATCGCGGCGGCCTCGGTGGCATCGGCCAGAAGCTTGTCCATCACCGCAGGCGTCGCCTCTTCGACCGGGATCGCCTGTTCGGCCAGCACCGTCACCGAGGTGGCGCTGACTTCGGCAAAGCCGCCGGTCACGACAAAGGCCTTGACGTCGCCGCCCTGCGCGGCGCGCAGGATGCCGGGACGCAGGCCGATCATGGCGGGCGCATGGCCGTCCATCGCGGTCAGGTCGCCCTCGGCGCCGGGGATCTGGATTTCGGTGGCGGCCATCGAGAGCAGACGGCGCTCGGGCGTGACGATGTCGACTTGCATCTTTAAGCTCCTTTTAAGCCGTCGGCGCCGCATCCCGGCGCAAGACGTATTGACAGTATTTCCCGACGGTCAGCGCGAAGCCATGGGCCTTGGCGAATTCGTCCACCGCCTGCGTGACCCCGCCATGCGCGGCCTTGGGATCGGCGAAGTAATCGTCGCCCAGGATCACGCCATCGGGCTTCAGCCGGGGCAGGATCGCCGCAAGGTCGTCCCTGACCATCTCGTATTTGTGGCCGGCGTCCAGGTAGACCCAATCCAGCGTCGCCTCGGCCAGCCCCTCCAGGAACTCGGTCGAGAACTGCTCGCGCAGCTCGACCACATCCGGCGCGCTGGCCTGAACCGCCTTGGCCGCCGCCAAAGTCTCGGCCACGGTCAGCCGCCCCTGGTCGGTATAGGGCCCCCAGGCGGGATAGGTCTGCCCGTGCAGCCGGTGGTAGGGATCGACGAGGTAGAGCTTGGCGGGTTTGAAGGTCGCCAGGATCACTTCCGAGAAATGCGCCCAGAAGACCCCGATCTCGGCCCCGACACCCCCCTTGCGCACATATTGCGCAAGATAGGCGCGGTTCGGTGCATGGGTGGCCTCGCGGTGGGTTTCGCGGGAAAACCGGGCGTTGCCGCCCAGTTTCGCCGTCTTTCCCACCGGGGTCGCCATGTCAGGCCGCCGCCGCCGCCATCTTGGCGGCCTTGGCCTTCACCTCTTCGATCCCGCCGACCATGTAGAAGGCCGCTTCGGGAAGGTGGTCGTATTCGCCGGCCACAACCGCCTTGAACGAGGCGATGGTGACCTCCAGCGGAACCTGCACGCCGTCCGAGCCGGTGAAAACCTTCGCCACGTCGAAGGGCTGCGACAGGAAGCGCTGGATCTTGCGGGCGCGGGCCACGGTCAGCTTGTCTTCTTCGGACAGTTCGTCCATCCCGAGGATGGCGATGATGTCCTGCAGCGACTTGTAGCGTTGCAGGATGCCCTGCACCGAACGGGCGACCGAGTAATGCTCCTGGCCCACGATCTGCGGATCCATCAGGCGCGAGGTCGAGTCCAGCGGGTCCACCGCCGGATAGATCCCGAGTTCCGAGATGGCGCGCGACAGGGTGGTCGTGGCGTCAAGGTGGGCAAACGAGGTCGCAGGCGCCGGGTCGGTCAGGTCGTCGGCCGGAACGTAGATGGCCTGAACCGAGGTGATCGAGCCCTTCTTGGTCGAGGTGATCCGCTCTTGCAGGGCGCCCATGTCGGTGGCGAGCGTCGGCTGATAGCCCACGGCCGAAGGAATACGACCCAAGAGAGCCGACACTTCCGAACCGGCCTGGGTAAAGCGGAAG
>CAMFIX010000470.1 GCA_945952425.1 uncultured Pseudorhodobacter sp.
TTCGCCCCCCGGGCAAGCGAGGCCGACCGCGCCCCATTTGCCACAACTTCCGCGCCCAACCTCTCACCTCTCTTCACTTTTTCTGGACCAGGCCGGGGTCTTTCGGTAGGTTGCGGGAAAACGGGGCGGAACGACCCCGGGGACGAGGCAGATGAATTTTCCTGAGCGGTTCGCGAACCTGCCGGACTATGCGTTTCCGCGCCTGCGGAAGCTGTTGGATGCGCATGCCCCGGGCGGGCCCGCGATCCAGATGACCATCGGCGAGCCGCGCCATCCGATGCCGGATTTCGTCGCCCCGATTCTTGCGGCCAACCTTGCGGGCTTTGGCGTCTATCCCAACAACGACGGCACGCCAGAGCTTCTGGCGGCGATCCGGGGCTGGATTGCGCGGCGCTATGGCGTTGAATTGGCGACCGAAAACCTGATGGCGCTGAACGGCACGCGGGAGGGGCTTTTCAACGCTGCCCTCGCCGTGGCGCCCGAGGTCAAGCGCGGCAAGACCCCGGCTTTCCTGATCCCGAATCCGTTCTACCAGGTCTATACCGTGGCCGCGGTGACCTCTGGCGCCGAGCCCGTCTATGTGCCCGCCACCGCGCAGACCGGCTTTCTGCCCGATTACGCGGGGCTGCCGCCCGAGGTGCTGGACCGCGTGACGGTGGCCTATATCTGCTCTCCGGCCAACCCGCAGGGGGCGGTCGCCAGCCGCGATTACTGGGCCGAGCTTCTGCACCTGGCCGAGCGCCACGATTTCCGCATCTTTGCCGACGAATGCTATGCCGAGGTCTGGCGGACCGCCCCGCCTCCCGGCATCCTGGAGGTCGCCCGCGACATCGGCGCCGACCCCGAGCGGGTCTTCACCTTCCATTCGCTGTCCAAGCGGTCGAACCTGCCGGGACTGCGGTCGGGCTTCGTGGCGGGCGGTGCCAAGGGCATCGCGCAGATCCGCAAGCTGCGGTCTTTCGCCGGGGCGCCCTTGCCGATGCCGATCCAGGCGGTTTCTGCCGCGGCCTGGGGCGACGAGGCGCATGTGACGGCCTCCCGCGCGCTTTACCACGAGAAATTCGCCGTGGCCGCCGAGGTCTTTGGCGGCGTCCAGGGCTTTCAACTGCCCGAGGGCGGGTTCTTCCTGTGGCTGCCCGTCGAAGACGGCGAGGAAGCCAGCCTGAAACTTTGGCAAAAGACCGGCGTGCGGGTTCTGCCCGGCGCTTACCTTTCCCGGGAGGCCCATGGCTTCAACCCGGGCAAATCCTATATCCGGGTCGCTCTGGTCGGCCCCAAAGACGAGACGCAGCGCGGGCTTACGGCCATTCGCGACTGCCTTTACGGTTGAGGTTCCCATGGCGTCCTACCAGTCCAGACAGCGCGATCCGCTTCTTGATCAACGTGTGCAGGCCATGCTGGAACGCCGGGGGCGGGAGCTGTTCGGCCTTGCGCTGATCGGCATCAGCTTTGCCTTTGCGCTGCTTTTGCTGTCTTATTCGCCGACCGATCCGGGCTGGATGGTCTCGACCGACCAGCCGGTGAACAACGCCTTGGGGCGGCTTGGCGCGGCCATCGCCTCGACGCTGATGACCGTGGGCGGGATGGGCGCCTGGGGGATTCCGGGGGTGCTTTGCGCCTGGGGCGTGCGGTTTGCGGCGCATATCGGGGCGGACCGGGCGGTCTCCCGCGTGGTCTTCGCGGTGATCGCGGTGGCCTTGGGGTCGATCTATGCGGCGACCCTGGTGCCGGGGGCTTCCTGGCCGCATTCCTTCGGGCTGGGCGGGCTTTTCGGCGACACGATCCTGGCCTCGATCCTGACGATCACCTCGACCTCGGCCTTTGCGGTCAAGCTGGTCTCGCTGGTCGTGGCTTTGGCCTTTGCCGCGATGTTCCTCTTCGTCACCGGCTTTTCGCTGCGCGAGCTGGTGCGGATCGCGGGCTTCCTGGCGGTCGGGCTGGTCTTTGCCTATCACGGCGCGATGCAGGCTTTGGGCAAGGGGGCGCAGGGGTCGGTCTCGGCGGCCTCGACGTTGGGCGCACGACTGGCGGAGCGTCGGGCGGCGGCGGCGGAACGCGCTGAGAGTGAACGCGCGACCCGTGTCGCCACCCGCCAGGCGGCCAAGGCCGCGGCGGTGGGCACGGCCCGCATGACCCATGCCGAGGAGGACGAAGCCCCCGCCTTCGCCCAGCCCGAGCCGCTGACCACGACCCGCGCGCCCCAGACCCGGGCCCTGCGCGCCGAGCCGCGTGCGGTGGTGGAAGAGGTCGAAGAGCGCGGCTCGCTGTTTTCGCGCCTGCCGCAGATCATCCGCCGGGCGCCGGACCCCGAGCCCGAACTGATCGAACCGCCCTTGTCGGCCGACCTGCCCGCCCCCTCCGAAGACCGGATCAAGGCGCGGATTTCCTCGGTGATCCGGGCGCGGACGGCAGAACCCGCGGTCTCGGACCTGTCGCCGATCTCGGCCGCCATTGCGCGGCGCGAGCCCGGGATGACCCGGCCCGCCGCCAAGCCCCCCCTGCCCCGCAGCCCGCAGCCCCTGGTCATCAAGCCTGCCGTGACGGCAGCGGCCTTGGTCGCGACCCGGCCCGCCGCCCCCGTGGCCGAACCCGTCCGCCGCGTCACCGAACCGCCGCTGACCAAGCGTCCGGCCGCAGAGCCTGCCGACTTCACCGACGCGCTGGACGACACCGACAGCCCCGCCGACTGGGAGCTGGACGCGGGCGACACGGTCTCTGAAGCGGCCATCGGTGCCGAATGGGACGAGGCTGAGCCCCTCGCCGATATGGAACCGGATTACGACCCCACCCCCGTCGCGCCCAAGCGCCCGGCTCTGGTGGCGACCCGGCCCGCCGCCCCCCTGGTGCAGCCGGTGGTGAAAAAGCCCGCGCCCTCGCGCCAGGCCTTGGCCGAGGAACAGCCCCGCCTGCGCTTCGAAGACCAGGTGGCGAGCTATGAGCTGCCCCCCCTGTCGCTGCTGACCCAGGCCACGGCGGGCGGGCGCAACCAGCTGTCGACCGAGGCGCTGGAAGAAAACGCCCGGATGCTGGAAAACGTGCTGGACGATTACGGCGTGCGGGGCGAGACCACCTCGGAGCGTCCTGAGCCCGTGGTCACGACATAGC
>CAMFIX010000471.1 GCA_945952425.1 uncultured Pseudorhodobacter sp.
ACCTATGACGCCCTGCTGGCCGACCCCGAGGTCGAGGCGGTCTATATCCCGTTGCCCAACCACCTGCATGTGATCTGGACGCTGAAGGCCTTAGCGGCGGGCAAGCATGTGCTGACCGAAAAGCCCATCGCGATGCACGCCCGCGAGGTCGACCAGATCATCAACGCCCGCGACGCGGCGAAAAGGCTGGCGGCCGAGGCCTATATGATCGTCTTCCACCCGCAATGGCAGCGCGCCAAGCAGCTGGTCGAAGAGGGCGCCATCGGCCGCGTGCAACATGTCGATGCGGCGTTTTCCTACAACAACCGCGAGGATACCGACAACATCCGCAACCGCGCCGACACCGGCGGCGGGGGCATCCGGGACATCGGCGTCTATACCTATGGCTCGGTGCGCTTTGTGACGGGGGCAGAGCCGCAAGAGCTGACCTCGAAGATCCGGCGCGAGAATGGCGTGGATGTCTGGGCGCAGGTCTTTTCGGTGATGCAGGGACCGGCGGGCAGGTTCACCTATTCCGCCATGACCTCGATGCGGCTGGCCAACCGGCAAGAGGTGGTCTTCCAGGGCGAGAAAGGCATGATCCGGGTGGCCAACGCGCCCTTCAACGCGGGCGTCCATGACCAGGCGCAGGTCGAGCTGCATCTGCCCGGCGGCAAGGTCGTGGTGGAGCGCTTTCCGGGCGTCAACCAATACAAGCTGCAGGTCGAAGCCTTCTGCCGCTCGGTGCGCGAGGGGGTGGCCTATCCCTGCCCGCTGGAATTCGTCCGCGGGACGCAAGCGATGATCGACCGGGTGTTCCAGATGGAAAGTGCCGTGACGCTGTAAGGCCAAAAATTTTCGCCGAAAATTTTTGGCGCCCGCGGGGGCGAATGTTCGAAAATGACAGGGGCGCCGGATAGGGCGCCCCTTTTCGCATGTCGAAAGTTGGTTTTTGCCGGGTCGAGGCCCCGGGTCAGGCCCGGGGCGCCACGGAACTTGGAGCTTACTCCATCGCTTCCAGCTCGTCGATGAAGCCCGCGATCATCGACAGCCCCCGGTCCCAGAATTTCGGGTCGCTGAGGTCCAGGCCGAAGGGCGCCAGAAGCTCCTTGTGGTGCTTGCTGCCGCCCGCCTTCAGCATCTCGAAATACTTGTCCTGGAAGCCCTCCATGCCCTCCGCATAGGTGGCGTAAAGTGCGTTCACCAAGCCGTCGCCGAAGGCATAGGCATAGACATAGAAGGGCGAGTGGATGAAGTGGGGGATATAGGACCAGAAGGTCTCATAGCCCGGCATGAAGTCGAAGACCGGCCCAAGGCTTTGCGCCTGCACCGACATCCACAAGGCATTGATGTCCTCGGGCGTCAGTTCCCCTTCCGCGCGGGCGGCGTGCAGCTTGCATTCGAAGTCGTAGAAGGCGATCTGGCGGACGACCGTGTTGATCATGTCCTCGACCTTGCCCGCCAGCAGGGTCTTGCGTTCGGCAGGGGTCTTGGCCTGGTCCAGCAGGCGGCGGAAGGTCAGCATCTCGCCGAAGACAGAGGCTGTCTCGGCCAGCGTCAGGGGGGTGGAGGACAGCATCTCGCCCTGACCCGCCGCCAGCACCTGGTGGACGCCGTGGCCGAGCTCATGCGCCAGGGTCATCACGTCGCGCGGTTTGCCGAGGTAGTTCAGCATGACATAGGGGTGCACGGTGGTGACCGTCGGATGGGCGAAGGCGCCCGGGGCCTTGCCCGGCTTGACGCCTGCGTCGATCCAGCCCTTGTCGTAGAAGGGTTGCGCGATCTCGGCCATGCGGGGGTCGAAGGCGCGGTAGGCGCCCTGCACGGTTTCCACCGCCTCGGGCCAGGGCACCAGGCGCGGGCTTTCCTGCGGCAGGGGGGCGTTGCGGTCCCAGACCTGCAGGCGATCCAGCCCCAGCCACTTGGCCTTCAGCCGGTAATAGCGGTGGGAAAGCTTGGGGTAAGCGGCCACGACCGCGTTGCGCAGGGCCTCGACGACCTCGGGCTCCACATGGTTGGACAGGTGGCGGCCATGTTGCGGCGAGGGCATCTTGCGCCAGCGGTCGTGGATTTCCTTTTCCTTCGCCAGGGTGTTGTGGATGCGGGCGAAGAGCTTGACGTTTTTCTCGAAGACCTCGGCCAGGGCGCGGGCCCCGGCCTCGCGGCGGTCGCGCGACGGGTCGGTCAGCAGGTTCAGCGTGGCTTCGAGGTTCATCTCCTCGTCGCCGACCTTGAACATCAGCCCCGCCATGGTCTCGTCGAACAGCTTGTTCCAGGCCGAGGCCCCCACGACGCCCTGATCGTGCAGGAACTGCTCCAGTTCCGCCGAAAGCTGGTGCGGGCGCATGGCGCGCATCCGGTCGAAGACGGGCTTGTAGCGGGCCAAGGCGCTGTTGGCCTTCAGGAGCCCGGCCAGGTGGTCATCGTCCAACAGGTTGAACTCAAGCGAGAAAAACACCAGATGCGCGGTGAAATCGGTGATCTGGCCTTCGCAATCGGCCATGAACTTGGCGCGCTCGCCGTCCAGCGTCATCTGGTAATAGCGCAGGCCCGCGAAGGACATGATGCGCCCGGCGGTGGTCTCGATCCGCTCGTAGGTCTGGACGCAGTCCAGCATCTGATCGGCGGAAAGGTCGGCCAGCTTGCCTTGATAGCTTGCCGCGAACCCCGCGCAGGATTGCTTCAGCCACGACAGGTCGCGGGTCAGCTCCGGCGCCTCGGGCGAGGTGTAGAGGTCGCTCAGATCCCACTCCGGCAGGTCACCGAAGGCGCCTCCGCCGGCGTTGATGTCGAAGACCGGGCGGGGCAGGGGGAAGAGAAGACGCATGGGAAACCTCGAAGCTGTTTGTCCCAACTTAGGCGCGGGCGGGGCAAATGAAAACCGGGGCATTCGGGAAAAGCCGATCAAGCGGCGGTGAGGGGGCCGCGTCGAGACCCCGGGGCCAAGCCCGGGGCATGTGGGCTACCCCTCGGCCACCTGGTCGACGGTGGCTGCGCGCTCCCAGGCCTCGACCCGCGCGCCCAAGAGGTCATAGCCCAGCTTCCGCCGCCCGTTCGCCACCTTGCCCCTGTCTCTTATACACATCTCCGAGCCCACGAGACTAGGCATGATC
>CAMFIX010000472.1 GCA_945952425.1 uncultured Pseudorhodobacter sp.
GCGCGGCGCGCTGGAGGTCCGGGCGGCGGGCAAGGCTTTCCTTGACATGCGCGGCCGGATCGAGCGGCAGATCGAGCAGCGGACCTTGCTGCTTTCGGGGGTCTCTCATGATCTGCGCGGGCCGATCACGCGGCTGAAGCTGGGCCTGAGCCTCTTGCCCGAGGATGAGGAGGTCGAGGCCCTGCAGGCCGATGTCGTGGCGATGGAGCGGCTGGTGGAGGAGTTTCTCTCCTTCGCGCGGGGGGATGCCTTGGAAGAGACGCTGGCGGTCGATCCGGCGGCGCTGTTGCGCGACCTTGTGGCGCGGGGGGTGAAGCGGGGCGAGGCGGTGGAGCTGGGGCCTGTGGCCGAGGTCGGGCTGGTGCGGCTGCGGGCGCAGGCGGTGGGGCGGGCGCTGGAGAACCTGGTCGGCAATGGGCTGCGGCATGGGCGGCGGGTCAGGTTGTCGTCGGTCGCCGCGGGGCGGTTCCTGCGGCTGGTGGTGGAGGATGACGGGCCGGGCATCCCCGAGGCGCGGCGCGAGGAGGCGATGCAGCCTTTCGCCCGGCTGGATGCGGCGCGCAACCCCAACCGCGGGGGCGGCGTGGGCCTGGGGCTTTCGATTGCAGCCGATATCGCGCGCAGCCATGGCGGCGACCTGCGGCTGGGGCGGAGCGAGGCGCTTGGCGGGCTGAAGGCGGAATTGTCGCTGGTGCGGTGATCTCGCGGCGCTGCGCAAGAGATGCGTTCGGGGGGAGGCAGCCGCCGCCCCCGCCGCCGGACCGGCGGCTCCCCCTCCGGGATATTTGGGCCGTGTGAAAGGGGGGCGCATGCCTTGCCCGATGCGACGGGCGTTCACCGGAGCCGAGCTTGCTGCAGGGTTGCCGCCCCCTGCCGTGTTGCAGCCTGCCGCGCCCGCTGCTAGGGGTTGACCGAGCAAAAAGCTAAGGTTTGTCGATGTCCGCAGTCTTGTCTTCGCCTTCCGCGCCGCGGCTCGTGGTGCAATCGGTCTCCCGGGCGTTCGGGGGGCGGAAGGTGGTGTCGGACCTCTCGCTGGTGGTCGAGGGCGGGCAGGTGACCTGCCTGCTCGGCCCTTCGGGCTGCGGCAAGTCGACGACCTTGCGCATGGTGGCGGGGGTCGAGCAGCCGGATGCCGGGCGCATCCTGATCGACGGGGTCGAGGTCTTCGGGCCGCGCGCGAACCTGCCGCCCGAGGCGCGGGGCGTCGGGCTGATGTTCCAGGATTTCGCGCTGTTTCCGCATCTGACCGTGGCGCAGAATGTGGGCTTTGGCCTCCGCGACCGCGAAGGGCGGGCGCGGCGGGTGGATGAATTGCTGGAGCGGGTGAACCTGCAGGGCTTCCAGGCCAAGCATCCGCATGAGCTGTCGGGCGGGGAGAGCCAGCGCGTGGCTTTGGCCCGGGCCCTGGCGCCGCGCCCGCGGGTCATGCTGATGGACGAGCCGTTTTCGGGGCTCGACAACCGCTTGCGCGACGGGATCCGGGATGCGACGCTGGACCTTTTGAAGGAAGAGGGCACGGCGGTCGTGCTGGTCACCCATGAGCCGGGCGAGGCGATGCGGATGGCCGACGAGATCGCCCTGATGCGGGGTGGGGTCATCGTGCAGAAGGGGGCGCCCTACAACATCTACAACGCCCCGGTCGATCGGGCGGCGGCGGCGTTTTTCAGCGATATCAACGTGATCCGCGCCGTCTCGCGCGGGGCGCTGACCGAGACGCCCTTCGGCGCCTTCCTGACCCCGGGCCAGGCCGAGGGGGCGGCGGTCGATATCGTCATCCGGCCCCAGCATCTGAAGATCGACTTCGACCGGGCGGGGCGCGGGCCGAACCCGACCGCACAGGACGGCACGCCCGCGCGGGGCATCGTGGCGCGCGCCCGCTTTCTCGGCCATGAAAGCCTGGTGGAGTTCCGCATGGACCATGACGGTTCCACCCTCACCGCCGCCGTCCCCGGGGTCTTCCTGCCGAAACCCGGAACCGCACTCTGGCTGATGATCCGCCGCGACCGCTGTTTCGTCTTCCCGGCCTGATGTCACGGGTCTGAAAATATCCCCGCCGGAGGCTCCGATGGCAGCCGCCGCGTGAGTATTTGGGCAAGTATGAAAGCCCGGGAGCTCAGGCGGCCAGGGCGCCCTCGACCTGATCGAGCGCCGCCTGCCAGACCTCCAGCCCGGCGCCGGGGCGCGAGGCCTGTTCGCTCAGCACCCGGCGGAAGCCGCGAGCTCCGGGCAGGCCGGTGAAGAGGCCCAGCGTGTGGCGCGTGACCTGGCGCAGCCGCCCGCCCTCGGCCAGATGGGCGGCGAGATAGGGCTCCAGCGCGCGGGCCACGGCGAGGCGGGCGGCGAGCGGGTCGGTGTCGGCCTCCGCGTCCCCCCACAGCGCATCGGCGCCGATCAGCACCGAGGCCGGGTCGTGATAGGCCTGGCGGCCGATCATCACCCCATCCAACCCTGGGTCCAGCAGGTCGCGCACCTGCGCCAGGCTGGTCACCCCGCCGTTCAGGCAGATCGTCAGCTCGGGGAAACGCTGTTTCATCGCGATCACCAGCGGGTAATCCAGCGGCGGGATCTCGCGGTTCTCCTTGGGGGAGAGGCCCTGCAGCCAGGCCTTGCGGGCATGGATGACGACATGGCGCACGCCCGCCGTGGCGATGGTCTCGATGAAGCGGGGCAGCACCTCGGCAGGGGTGTCGTCATCGACGCCGATCCGGCATTTCACGGTGACCGGCACATCGGTCTCGCCCTGCATCGCGCGCACGCAGTCGGCCACCAGGGTCGGCGTCTTCATCAGCACGGCGCCGAAGCAGCCCGATTGCACCCGGTCCGAGGGGCAGCCGCAGTTCAGGTTGACCTCGTCATAGGCCCAGGGCCCCGCGATCCGCACCGCCTGGGCCAGCTCGGACGGGTCAGAGCCGCCGAGTTGCAGGGCCACGGGATGCTCGACCGGCGAATAGTCCAAGAGCCGCGGCTTCGGCCCGTGGATCACGACGGGGTTCGTCACCATCTCGGTGTAAATCATGGCCCGCGCCGCCAACAGCCGGTGAAACACCCGGCTATCGCGGTCGGTCCAGTCCATCATCGGCGCGGCTGAA
>CAMFIX010000473.1 GCA_945952425.1 uncultured Pseudorhodobacter sp.
TCATCGCTACCTTCTCCTCTGTAGCATGAGCAGATTTTCACTGGGTCGATACAAGAGGTTACTAAAATTTACCAAATATTCATCTTGATCGGCGATTCTGATCCGGCCCCCGAGCAGGGCCACTAAACTTATCAACTTAAAACTGGAACCACTTGAAAATAATGACCACGCAGGGCTGGCGATCATAATCGCCAGCCCTGGTGTGCTGATAATTCAAGTGTGAAGCGACCGCTGCGACGCCTCTACTTCGTCGAACTGCCTCTGCCATCCCAGCAACTAGCGGGTGTGGCAGTCGATGACCAGGGCGAGTGCTCTGAACCGTGTTTTTGTTGAAGCCCAGAAGCCAGGCGACCGTGCGGTAGCCGAAAGAGGATTCCTTCTCGATCAAGGCCCTGATCGATTCGGCGAAGCGGGCATCGACCTTGGGTGTGGCTTTCGTCGGCTTGTAATAGACCGTCCGGCGCGGCACGCCAAACCAGGCACAGAGCTTGGCCAGCGGCACCTTGATCCCATCAGCCAGCAGCCCCCATGGAGCGTCCGGATCATTGCCCGCTCGCCATTGGGCTCGAAAGAATGGCGCAGCATGGCTCGCCCCGCTCCATGAGGGCCTGGAACTTTTTCGGGCACGCAGTTCCAGCATGGCCTCGCCATAGGCCTCTTGCAGGTCCTTCAGCTGCTTCTCGTATTGCTCCCGGATCTCCAGCGAGTTCGCCCGCGGCACAATCTTCGGAGCTTACGCGGCCCGATCAGGGGCCAAGGTCCCCTCGAAATCCATCTCACGCTTGGCGTCGTCGACCCAGCCCTCGATCTCCAAAGGGGAGAGATCATAGGTCCGAGAGGCCTCCGCCACCGTAGTCTTGCCCTGGATGATCTCGACAACCAGCGCCCCTTGGCGGTTCGCTCGGAAAAATGGCGCTCACCGCCTCGATCCGTTTCGCCGTCCACCGTTTTATCCCCTCGTCCATCGTCACACTCATCGCTACCTTCTCCTCCGTAGCATGCTCAGATTTTCAATGGGTCGATACATGTGAGGCAAAGGTGTGCCGCAAGTCGTGAAGACGGATATCGTCCTGCAGCCCTGCGCGTTTGCGTAGCTGGGTCCAGACTCCCCGGGAGGGGCCGATGTGACCTGAGGCGGAATGCCGTGACGGGGAGAGGGGGGAGACCTGCCCCGCTCCCGCTTTCAACCCTTGCAGAATGTCGTGGTCGGGTTTTGACAAGAACACATCGCGTGGGCCGGTCTTGGCATCCTTGAGGCGCAGCCGATCCGGCAGGACTTCGTCCCGGGTCAGGCCCGCGATCGCCCCGAAGCGGCAGCCGGTCAGGAGGAGGAGATGGGTCACATCGACGGCCCGGCTTTCCCCTTGCTTGGCCATGAGGAGGCGACGGAGTTCAAGAACCTGCGCGCTGGACAGCATGCGACAGCGCGGGGGTCGTCGGTTCTTGCGGATCGGCGAAGCTGGGTTGGGCTGGGTCTTGGGGATCCTGCCATTGGTCTTGGCCCAGTTCAGCACTGTGGTGAAAGCCGCCGGCGCAATGTTGGCGCCGCCAGAGCTTGTCCGGAAATAGTTGTAGAACCAGCGGGCGACCATGGCAGGGGTGATCTGATCGACGCGCTTGTCTCCAAAGGACGCGAGGAGCTGAGTGTCCAGCTTCATCTCGAAGGAGGCTATGGTTGAGGCTTTGCAAATCAGCCGCCGCGCCGTGATGCAGGTCCGCGCCAAGGTGCCGAGCGCCACAGAGGGCAGCAGTCTGACCCCTACCCTATGGTTGACGAAGGCCGCACGCGCGGCGGCCACTTCGAGCACGGGATAGACCCCGAGCGTGACGCGGAGGGTGCAGCCGTCACGCCGCTCCCAGAAGACCCAGGACCGCGAACCGCAGGGCTGCAGGCGGAGGCAAAGGCCATCGTATTGCGCTCGCGGAGAAGAACCTCTTTCGCGGGAGAGGGCATCCGCTCGATGAGAGAATCGGCTAGAAGGTTTGCGCAGGATGGCGTGGGAGACCATCTCGCGGCCCGCCTCGCCCCAAATCATCCGCCTCATACGCCCAATGAACATCAACAGCCGAACATTCGCCCGCCCGGGGAAGACGGCGAGGAAACTGAAGACGGATGCCAGGGACCGGGCCATGGCCTCTCCCAATAGGCTGGGCGCCTCATCAGCTCGGAAAGCGCCAAAGAAACATGATCTGAATCAACGGTCTATCTGGCGCAGCTATGGGCGGCACGGGGGTGGAGACAGAACTCCTGCTTGCGTCGCATTCGTGCTTCGCACGGCGTTGGCTCAAAGCCTGCCAAGACCACGGAGGTTATCACATGGAATCGTGTCCGACCCGAACTCTTGATCCGCGGTAGGGGCAGAGCCAGGCATTGCGTCGTGCGACCACGGATTTGAGAGTGTCGCGATACACGGCACGGTTCGGTCCTTGGTGATCTGGCGTCACGCCGCCCCGCCGCAGGCGCTCGCCTTTCCCTAAGGCGCGCCTTGAAGCGGTCGGCCCCGTTGGGGTGCCAGCGCGACAAGGCCGGGCGGTTCTCGATGAGGCCGTCCGCCGCCCAGGCCATGCGCTTTGCGTCCAGGCTGGGTGGCCTGTCGTTATCGGGGCACAGCGGCCAGCCCTGGTCAGCCCTGCCGCCGACAGGTCTTGGGTGAGGCGGTCGGCAAGCCAGGCGGTGGCGAGGATACTTCAGCGCAGGGTCATGCGGTGTCGCCCAGACCAAGCCGGGCGATGGCGCGGCGTTGCAGGCTGTCGGGGGCAATCTGCATCAGCTCGATCCGGTTGCCCTCGGGGTCCGAGAGCCAGGCCTGGCGGTTGCCGTCCAGCCCCAGCGTGATGGCGTCGTGGTCCACCGGCGTCAGAACGTCGTCGATCCAGAGCCCCATCTTCAGGCCGCGCGAGCGCAGCGTGGCGACGCAATCCTCGATGTCCAGCACCTCGAGGCAGAGGTGGTGCATCCCCGACTGGCTGGCTGGCGCCGGGCTGCCCTTCCCCCAGGAAAACAGCTCCAGGTATTGCTGATCGGTGATGCGCAGGTAATGGATGTCCTGGCCCTGTCTCTTATACACATCTCCGAGCCCACG
>CAMFIX010000474.1 GCA_945952425.1 uncultured Pseudorhodobacter sp.
GGCCAAGATCGCCCGCATCCCGCCGAAATCGGTCTCGAAAGACGATGCGGAAGTGCTGCGCGACCTGGAAAAGAACCTCAAGCGCGTGGTCTTCGGCCAGGATTCGGCGATCACCGCCTTGTCTTCCGCGATCAAGCTGGCCCGCGCCGGTCTGCGCGAACCCGAAAAACCCATCGGCAATTACCTGTTTGCCGGGCCCACGGGCGTTGGCAAGACCGAAGTCGCCAAGCAGTTGGCGTCCATCCTCGGCGTGGAACTCCTGCGCTTCGACATGTCGGAATATATGGAGAAACACGCCGTCAGCCGCCTGATCGGCGCGCCTCCGGGCTATGTCGGCTTCGACCAGGGCGGCATGCTGACCGACGGCGTCGACCAGCATCCGCATTGCGTGCTGCTGCTGGATGAAATCGAAAAGGCCCACCCGGATGTCTACAACATCCTCCTGCAGGTGATGGACCACGGCAAGCTGACCGATCACAACGGGCGGCAGGTCGATTTCCGCAATGTCGTGCTGATCCTGACCACCAATGCCGGGGCGAGCGACATGCAGAAGGCCGCCATCGGTTTCGGCCGCGAAAAGCGCACCGGCGAAGATACCGCCGCCATCGAGCGCATCTTCACGCCGGAGTTCCGCAACCGCCTGGACGCGGTCATCTCCTTCTCGGCGCTGGGGAAAGAGATCATCCGCTCGGTCGTCGAAAAGTTCGTCATGCAGCTGGAGGCGCAGCTTCTGGACCGTGGCGTGCATATCGACCTGTCGCCCGAGGCCGCCGATTGGCTGGGCGAAAAGGGCTATGACGACAAGATGGGCGCGCGGCCGCTGGGTCGCGTCATCCAGGAACACATCAAGAAGCCGTTGGCGGAAGAGCTGCTCTTCGGCAAGCTGACCAAGGGCGGGCTGGTGCATGTGGGCGTCAAGGACGACACGATCCACCTGACCTATGAAGAGCCGGGCAAGCCGCGGCTGACGGGTCAGAAGCCGCCCCTGTTGACGGCGGAATGAGATGAAGGCCCTCGCCCGCGCGGGGGCCTTTGGTTTTCGGGCGGGCGGGCTTTTGGCCTGGACCGCCCTTTTTCTTGCCTTGGCCGGGATCGCGCGGGCCGAGCCGCCCGCGCTGTCTTGGCCCGTCGATTGCACCCTGGGGCAAAGCTGCTTCATCCAGCATTACCTCGACCGCGACCCAGGCCCTGCGACCCAGGATTTCGGTTGCGGAACATTGACCTACGATGGGCATGACGGGACGGACATCGCCTTGCCCAATGCCGCCGCCATGGCGAAAGGCGTCGCCGTGCGGGCGGCAGCGCCGGGGGTGGTCAGGGGCATGCGCGACGGCGTGCCCGATGCGGCGCCCTTCCCCGAGGGCCAGGATTGCGGCAATGGCGTCGTGATCGACTCCGGCGATTGGCAAGAGCAGTACTGCCACATGCGGCAGGGCTCGGTCGCCGTGAAACCGGGCGACAGGGTGGCGGCGGGCACCTTCCTTGGCCTCGTCGGCCAGTCCGGCAATGCGGATTTTCCGCATCTGCACCTGACCGTGCGGCAGGGCAAGGTGCCGGTCGA
Organism: uncultured Pseudorhodobacter sp.; assembly: GCA_945952425.1. GTDB lineage: Bacteria > Pseudomonadota > Alphaproteobacteria > Rhodobacterales > Rhodobacteraceae > Stagnihabitans. Next base: position 1,562 of record CAMFIX010000474.1, read on the forward strand.
TCCGTTCTCGACCGCGGCCACCTGCGGGCCGGGGGCGGAGCTTTGGGCCTCCCCCCTGCCCTATGTGCCCGCGGGCCTCGTGCAGATCGGCATCAGCGGCGGCGTGCCGGACTACAAGGCGGTGCAGGCCGGGACAGGGGCGGCGCCCGAGACGCGTTCGGGCGCGCTGGTGATCTGGGCAGAGGTCTTCGGCGCGCGGCCGGGGGATGTGATCGGCTTCGACCTGTCGGGGCCGGGGGGCGTGGTCTACCAGGGCCAGGCCGTGCTGGAAAAACCGCAGGACCGGGCCTATCGCGCGCAGGGGCGGAAGATGCAGCCCGTGGCCGGGGATTATTCCGGCACCGTCACCCTGACCCGCGAGGGCAAGGAGATCGACCGCAAGGTCACCTCGGTGACGCTGCGCTAGGGCAGGCCCGGCTCAGCGCCCCCAGGTCCGCTCCAAGAGTTTCAGCCAGTTTTCCGAGCAGAGCTTTTTCATCAGCGCCTCGTCGTAGCCATGCGCCATCATCGCCTTTTGCAGCGCGGGCAGGCCGGTGACGTCGGTGATGCCCTGCGGGATCGTCGCGCCGTCGAAGTCGGAGCCGAGGCCCACGTGATCTTCGCCAAGCTTTTCAATGAGATGGTCCAGGTGCATCAGCACCTCTTCCCAGCCCATATCGGCCGATTGCTTGCCGTCGCGGCGCAGGAAGGAGGTGGCGTAGTTCAGGCCGACCATGCCCTTGCTTTCGGCGATGACGGCCAGCTGGCGGTCGGTCAGGTTGCGCGAGGACTGCGTGATCGCATGGGCGTTTGAATGGGTGGCGACCAGCGGCGCGTCGGAAATCGCGGCCACATCGTCAAAGCCCTTTTCGTTGATGTGGGACAGATCCACCATGATTTTCAAGGCGTTGCATTCGCGGATCAGGCGCTTGCCGGCCTCGGTCAGGCCCTCGCCCGTGTCGGGGCCCGAGGGGAAGGCGAAGGGGACGCCGTTGCCGAAGACGGTGGGGCGCGACCAGACCGGGCCGATGGAGCGCAGGCCCATGGCGTGGAAGGCATGCAGCGCGTCGAGGTCGGGGCCGATGGCCTCGGCGCCCTCCATATGCAGGATGCCCGAGATCACCCCGGTCTCCATATTCGCCCGCGCCTCGGCGGCGGTGCGGATGACCTTGAAGGCGCCGCCGGAGGATCTTTCCATCCAGAACAGGTGGTTGGCCATGGCCCAGGCGACCGGCAGGGCATCGGCGGCCGGGATCAGGGCGGGCAGAGGCAGCTTGAAGGGCGGGTTCTCCATCAGCTGCATGTAGTCGATGCCCTCGTCATGGGGCGAGGGGATGTAGACGGCGAAGAAGCCGCCTGCGAAACCGCCCTGCTTCATCCGCGGCAGGTCGAGATGGCCCTTGCCCTCGCCCGTCAGCCAGATTTCGTCGCGTTTTTCCGGGGCGTTGTAAAGCCGCAGGAGGATGTCGTTATGACCGTCGAAAACCGGAAACATGGGCGCTCCTTGACTGCGCCCGGGGGG
>CAMFIX010000475.1 GCA_945952425.1 uncultured Pseudorhodobacter sp.
GTTTATGGCGGCTTCCAGTCCTGGGTGAACCGGGCGGGGCGGTTCCGGTCTCCGGGCGATGGACAGGTCGATTTCGCCGGGATTTTCTCGAAGCTGACGCAGTATGATTTCCCGGGCTGGGCGGTCGTGGAATGGGAATGTTGCCTGAAGCACCCCGAAGACGGCGCCCGCGAAGGGGCGGCCTTCGTCGAGGCGCATATCATCCGGGTGACCGAGAAGGCCTTCGACGATTTCGCGGATGGCGGGACGGACAAGGCGGCGAACCGGCGGATGTTGGGGCTGGCGTGAGCCGGGGGGCTTCTCGCCCCCCGGACCCCCTCGCCAAAGGAGCGCACGCGCCCCTTTGGAAACCCCGTGGATATTTATGAACAGATGAAAGGGTAAGTCATGGCCATCGAGGCGGCACATGTTGCGCGGGCGCCGCGCATTCGGTTGGGGATGGTGGGCGGCGGGCGCGGCGCCTTCATCGGGGCGGTGCACCGCATCGCGGCACGGCTGGACGATCAGTACGAGCTGGTCGCAGGGGCGTTTTCCTCCGACCCGGAGAAATCGGCGGCCTCGGCGGCCGATCTCGGCGTGGCGCGGTCCTATGGCAGCTATGCCGAGATGGCTGCGCGCGAGGCCCGGCGCAAGGACGGGATCGAGGCGGTGGCCATCGTCACGCCCAACCACATGCATGCGCCGGTGGCGCTGGAGTTCCTGAAGCGCGGCATCCATGTGATCTGCGACAAGCCGCTGACCGCCACCCTGCCCGAGGCGAAGAAGCTCGCCAAGGCGGCGGAGGCTTCGGGCGTCGTCTTCGCGCTGACCCACAATTACACCGGCTATCCGATGATCCGCCAGGCGGCGGAGCTGGTGGCGAGCGGCGCCTTGGGCGACATCCGGCTGGTGAATGTGGAATATATCCAGGACTGGCTGGCAGAGCCCGTCGAGGCGACGGGGCAAAAGCAGGCCGATTGGCGCACCGACCCGGCGCGTTCGGGGGCGGGCGGCTCGACCGGCGACATCGGGACGCATGCCTTCAACCTGGCGAATTTCGTGACGGGGCTGAGCCTGGATGAACTCTCCGCCGATCTGCAGGCCTTTGTGCCGGGGCGGCGGGTGGACGACAACGGCCATGTCCTGATGCGCTATCAGGGGGGCGCGCGGGGGATGCTCTGGTGCAGCCAGGTCGCCTCGGGCCAGGAAAACGGCCTCAGGCTTCGGGTCTATGGCACCAAGGCCGGGCTGGAATGGGAGCAGGAGAACCCGAATTACCTTTGGGTCTCGCCGCTTGGGGCGCCGAAATACCGGCTGACGCGGGGCGGCCCTGGCTCAGGCGCGGCGGCCGCGCGGGTGACGCGCATCCCCTCGGGCCATCCGGAGGGCTATCTGGAGGGCTTCGCCAATATCTATGCCGAGGCGGCGCGGGCGATCATCGCCCGGCGCGAGGGGGCGGCGCTGGACCCCGCCGTGATCTTCCCCGGTCTGAAGGAAGGGCTGGAGGGCGTGGCCTTCGTCGATGCCTGCGTGCGCTCGTCGAAGAAGAACGGTGCCTGGGTGAAACTGGCGCTGTAGGCGCCTGTGCCAACCCGCCGAGAGGGGCCGTCTGCCCCTCTCGGGCTCTCCCCGAGGATATTTTTCCAGTGTGAAAGACGGGGAGGCCCGGATCGGGGCACGGCGCTGTAGAGTATTTTGGTCAATGTGAAAGGGGGCCCGTCGTTTCAAGCCCCCCTTTGCGCTTTCACAATGACCCAAATACTCCCCCGCGGAGCGTGGCCGAGCCGGTTGGCGGCACGCCAGAGGCGAGAGGAAAAATCTTGCGCCTTCAGGCGCTCAATGCCGCAGCCGCATGCGTTCGCGTTGCAGCCAAAGAGCCGTCAGCACCAGGGGCGCATTGTCGATCTCGCCGCTCGCCACCAGCGCCATGAAGGCCTGAAAGTCCAGAAGATGGCCGCGGATGTCCTCGGCCTCTTCGGCCAGGCCGAAGACGCCTGCGCTGCCGTCGGGCAGGTCGGTCAGCGCGACATAGGAGTGGATATATTCGCTGACCGCCCCGGGCGAGGGGTAATAGCGCGCCACGAAGTGCAGGTCGGTCAGGGTCAGCCCCGCCTCCTCCACCGCCTCGCGGCGGGCGGCGTCTTCGGGGGTTTCGAACGGATCGACCCGGCCCGCGATGGCCTCGATCTGCCAAAGCTGCGCATCGCCCCGCGCATAGGGGCCGGCGCGGAATTGCTCGATCACCAGCACCCGGTCGCGCGCCGGATCATAGGGCAGCACCGTCACCGCATCGCCCGACAGAAAGGCGGCGCGGGTGGCGGGGGCGCTCATCGTGCCGTCGAAGCGGCGCCAGGCGAGGTCATGCTCCTCGATGGCGAAGAAATGCGCGTAAGGCAGGCGCAGGGCGGCCGAGGTCACATCGCCGGGCGCGGTCGGATGGCGCAAGGTGGCGGCCCCCTGCCCGGCGCGCAGCCGCGAGGAGGCGCGCACCAGCATCGCCTGCAGCCGGGGCGCAATCTGCGCGGGCGCGGCGAGGCCCTGCAGCGCCAGGATGTCCTCGGCCACCGCGACCAGGACCGCCAGAACCCCGGGCGTCATCGCAGGGGCGGGGCCCTGCCCTTCGCCGCGCCAGGCGCCCTCGGCCTCCACAAGCCCAAGCCCGCCCAGCAGATGCGCCAGCGCCGCGGCCTCGGACGGGGGACAGGTCAGCGCCACCCCATCGACCTCACCCGGATCGAGGCCCAGCACCGCCCAAGGCCCGCAGGCCGACTGCACCAGGGGGCCCTTGACGCGCACGGCCCGCATCACCGCCGAAGGGGCGGCCAGCCGGAACAGGGCCGGTTCCGCGGCAAGGCCCGCCAGAAGGAACTCCATCACTTCCACCGCCGGGCGACGTATTCCGTCAATATCCCGCCGATGATCCCCCCCGCCGCCAGCACCATCAGCACATCCTGCGTCAGCATGTAGCGGCCGTATTGATACATCAGGTCGGGGATATCCAGCACCGCGGCCAGGGGATCGGCGCGGTACATCTGGTTGGTCGATTTCCGCAGCATCAACAGC
>CAMFIX010000476.1 GCA_945952425.1 uncultured Pseudorhodobacter sp.
GAGATCATGCCTAGTCTCGTGGGCTCGGAGATGTGTATAAGAGACAGGCGTCAGGTTGGTCTGGATGCCCTCGCGCTCCAGCTCGCGCGCCGCCTGGATGCCTTCCCAGGTCGAGGCGAGCTTGATGAGGATGCGGTCCTTGCCGACGCCCGCCTTGTCATAGGCCGCAATCAGCGCGCGGGCCTTGGCGATGGAGCCCGCCTTGTCGAAGGAGAGTTTCGCATCCACCTCGGTCGAGACGCGGCCCGGGACGATCCCGGCCAGCTGCGTGCCGAGGCCCACGGTCAGATCCTGCACGATGGCGTCGATCGGGTTGGGCGCGGATTTCAGGCGCGCGACGGTTTCGGCCAGGCGCTCGGCCAGGGCGGGGCTTTGCGCGGCCTTCAGCACCAGGGACGGGTTGGTCGTGCAATCCTGCGGGGCCAGGCGGCGCACGGCGTCGATATCTCCGGTATCGGCGACCACGACGGTCATCTTGCGAAGTTGGTCAAGTTTGCTGGACATTTGGGTTCCTCCGACAATCGCTGTAACGTGGGCCGCGGCCTTTATGGGCCGATTTCCGGGCGGGGAAAAGCGGCAAAAGGCGGATTGGCGCAGGAAGGCGCGGGCTAGGCGGCGGCGAAACGGCCGGTGGCATAGGGCCGGGCGCCCAGGCTCAGCACCGAGACGCCGTTCAGCGCGGCCAGCCGCAGCGCCTCGGGCTGGGGCAGGACCATGAAGACCTTGGCCCAGGCATCGGCGCTTGTGCAATCCTGCGCCAGCACCGTGACCTGATCGGGAGGTGCCACCAGCGGCATGCCGGTCGCGGGGTCGATCAGATGCGAGAGGCGGCGGCCCTCGACCGTCACGAAATGGCGGTAGATGCCCGAGGTCGCAACGGCGGCCTCGCACAGGCCCAGGACGGAATGCACCGCGCGGTGGCCGGGGATCGGCGCCTCGACCGCCACGGGCCAGCTGCGGGGGCCCGTGGCGCGCAGCTCTCCGTCGATGGCGGCCAGCGCCGAGGGCAGGCCATGGGCGGCCAGCGTCTCGACCAGCCGGTCGACGCCATAGCCCTTGGCGATGCCGTTCAGGTCAATCGTCAGCGCGGCATGCTTGCGCGCGCGACGGTTGGCGGGGTCGAGCTCCATCAGCTCATGCGCCGGGCGGCGGGGGCGGCGGGCGGCGTGGATCGCGGCCTCGCTGGCGGGCCCGGGGCCGAAGCCCCAGGCCGCCGCCGCATCGCCGAGCCCGATGTCGAAGGCCCCTCCCGAGGCGCGGCCGATGCCGAGCCCGGTCTCCAGCACCTGCGTCAGGGCGGCGGGCAGATCGACCCAGACCCTCGGCGCCGCGGCGTTCAGGCGGTTGAGGTCGCTTTCGCGCCGCCATAGCGACATCTGCGCATCGACCTCCTCGACCGCGGCCTGCAGGGCGGGCTGCAGACCGGCGGGCAGGTCGCCATGGACCAGAACCTGCCAGCGCGTGCCCATGGTCGGCCCGTTCAGGGCGTGGCGGGGCTCAGTAGACGTCTTCGGCATAACGGCCCTCCTTGGCCAGGCGGTCGGGGGTCAGGCCGATGGGGGCCAGGATCTCGGCCAGGGTGGCGCGCACGCCCTGCCCCATCTCGCGCCCGCCGCAGACCATGATCCGCGCGCCCTGCACGACCAGATCGCGCAGCTGTCCCGCCTGGGCCCGCAGCGCATCCTGCACGTAATGCGGATGCCGCCCGCGCGAGAAGGCGAGGTTCAGCCCGCTCAGCCGCCCCTCGGCCTGCCATTCGGCCAGGTCTTCGGCGTAATAGAAGTCGCTGCCGGCATGGCGCATGCCGAAGAACAGGTGGACCGGGCGGCGGCGCGCGCCGCGGATCATCCCGGCCAGGGGGCCGATGCCGGTGCCCGCGCCGATCAGGATCAACGGAGCGCGCCCCGCACCGGCATGGAAGGCCGGGTTCGGCCGCAGGAAGCCCTGCACCGTCTCGCCCGGCTGCAGCGCATGCAGCTGGCCCGAGCAAAGCCCGCCCTCGTGCTTGCGGATGCAGATTTCGACGAAGCCATCGCGGCGGGCCGAGGCCAGCGAGTAGAACCGCGGCACGGCAGAGCCTTCGGGCAGGATGCCCAGAAGGTCGCCCGCCTGAAAGTCCCGGCGCCCGGTCAGCCGCGCCCAAAGCCCGCGGGGCGGCAGGGCAAAGCGCAGGATGGCGGCGGGGGCCTGGATCGCCTCGCCGTAGTCGCGGCGCGAGACCAGGGTCAGCGTCTGGGTCGCGGCCCGCGCGGCCTTGTGGGCCAGGACCAGCGGCTGGCCCAAAGCCGCGCCGAGCGTGGTGCCCCAGCGCGCGAAATCCTGCGGGCTTTGGCGGTCGACGGTGGCCAGGGGCGCCAGCCGCGGCCAGCCCTTGGCCTCGGCGGCGGCGGCGATGTCCTCGGCAAAGCCGCAAAAGCGCGGGAAGGAACGGTCGCCGAAGCCCAGGATCGCCAGCGGGATTTGCGGCGCCTGGGGCATGGCCTCCAGCTTGGCCAGGAAGCCCGCGGCCGAGGCCGGGGCCTCGCCATCGCCATAGGTCGCGGTCAGGATCATCATGGCCCTGGCGCGGGGAAAGTCGCCGAAGTCGGAAAGGGAGGCCAGATGGGGATGGGCGCCCTTGGCGGTCAGCTCGGCCGCCAGGGTCTCGGCAAAGCCCCAGGTCGCGCCGCCTTCGGAGCCGACGAGGATCACGGTATCGGCCTCTGCCGCCGGGGCAAAGCGCCGGGTCCGGGCGAAGCCGCGCATCAGGGCGCCGGTCAGGCCCAGCAGGGGCACCGACAGGGCGGCGAGGCCGAGGATCAGGCCGACCAGCGCCGCGCCGCGCCCGGTGTGCAGCAGCGTGGCCAGCGCGGTGACCCGGTCGGCCCAGGTCGGCGCGACCCAGTTCAGCACCTTGCCGCTGCCCTGGTCGACATAGCCCGACCCCTCGGTCGTGGTCAGGGTATAGACGTCCTTGGCATCCTGCGGGAAGGTCAGGTCGCGCAATTGGCCGGCCGGGAAGTCCAGCGGCAGCGCGGCGCCGGTCAGGCCGGTGG
>CAMFIX010000477.1 GCA_945952425.1 uncultured Pseudorhodobacter sp.
CTGTAGCGCGACGATTACGGAGTCCGGTCGGCGTCAATTATGATGGCCGATAGGTGGCCGCGCCGGTTGGTGAATTCTGGCTACCATTTGCTGTTGCGGGGAGCAACCGTCGAGCGACAATTACGACGCTGGGTAATTGTCGCTGACGCTGGCCGGAAGCGAGGGTCTGAAGCGCATGGGATGGTTGGCATGTAATTGCCGCTGGCGACAATTACCCGTTGCCTCAGCAAGGGTGCTCCCGAGCGCGAAGCCAGCGACAATTATGATGGCCGGTCCGGGGCGCCATTCGGCGGGTCGTAATCGCCGGCGTTGATACGGGCGACGGCGGAACGTTTGCGGTAGCTTTCGCCGTTCATCTCGATGATGGTCGAGTGGTGCACGAGGCGGTCGATCGCGGCGACAGTCATAGCGGGATCAGGGAAGACGTTGTCCCATGCCGAAAATGGCTGGTTGGCGGTAATGGCGAGCGAGTGGCGTTCGTAGCGGTGGGCGATGAGCTCGAACAAGGCGCTGGTCTCGACCTGGTCCTTGCGGACGTAGGACAGATCGTCGAGCACGATGAGATCGAACTTGTCGAGCTTGTCGAGCATGGCGGGTAGGCTGAGGTCGCGGCGCGCGGACTGGAGCTTCTGGACCATGTCGGTGGTGGAGCAGAACAGGACGCGCCGCCCCGTGTCGATGAGGGCATGACCAATGGCGGCAACTGCGTGCGTCTTGCCGGTCCCGCTCTGGCCGAACAGCAGCAGGTTGCCGCCGCTCTCGATCCAGTCGTCACCGGCGGCGAGGGACAAGAGGTGCGGTTTGCGGATGCCGGGGGCGGCGTCGAAATCGAAGGTGGCGAAGGTCTTGCCTGCGGGCAAGCCGGACTGGTCGCGATGGCGCTGGATGCGCCGGGAGGAGCGATCGGCCATCTCGATCTCGAGAAGCGAGGCCAGCAGGTTGGCGGCCGGCCAGCCATCGCGATCGGCGGTGTCGGTGAGGCGCTTCCAGTTGCGGTTGATACTCGGCAGGCGCAAGGCCTTGAGCAGGGTAGGCAGCACGGCGGCGGCCTGGTCCTTGGTGCGGGTCATCAGTACACCTCCCCGCTGGCGATCAAGCTGTTGTAGCTGTGCAGATCGGGAGGCGGGATAGTGACATCGCGCTGCGATCTTGCGGTTGGCAGGAACTCGTCCCTGAGCGCATCGACATCGGGCAAGCGCCCTCTGTCGAGTGCCTCATCGATCCGCCGGGCCAGCACGTCGACACAGTCGCCCCTGGCGGCGATATCGAGCAGCGCGACGGCATCGCGGCAGGCCTGCCGTCCATCGAGTTGGGCATCGAAGGCTTGCCAGGCCCGCCGGTAGGCGTGATCGGGGAACAGGGCTTCGCGGTAGACGAGGTTGCGCAGCGCACCGGGCTTGCGGCGCAGGCTACCGATCATGTGCCGGAAATCGATGCTGTGCCCCCGGTGGGGATGACTGATCCGCACACGCGGCGTGGACATTACCCTGTCCGGACCGAGGAAGAGCTCAATGCGATCGTCAAAGAGATGCGCGTTGAGGCGCCGTCCGACGAGGCGGGAAGGCACCGAATAGGTAACCCGATCGATGGCGACGGTGCCGTTGCGGGTGACATCGACGGTGACCATGGCGAAATCGGTGGTTCGCCTTGCGGGCAGCGCCTTGAGTACCCTGCGTTCTGCATCGATGTGCGCAGCATGCCGCCGGTTCTGTCTGGCGACCTGCGCCTCAACGAACTCGCGCCAGGCCTCGATGCTGACGAAATCGCGGCTTCCCCGCCGGCGTAAGGCCTGATCGAGCCGTCGCTTGAGATGGGCATGCGGACCTTCGATCGATCCGTTCTCGTGCGCCTCGCCGCGGTTGTTGCGGGTAGCGAGCATGCCGTAATGACGGCACAGCTCGTCATAGCTTCGGGTAAAATCCCGCTGCGCATCGGCGTCGAGGTTTTTGTAGGCGGCTGACAGGGAATCGCTGCGGTGTTCGGCCGGCGCGCCGCCCAGCTTCCACAAGGCATCCTGCAGGTGCTCCGAAAGGGCGGCAAAGCTCTCCCCGCCCAGCACGACAGCCGCATGCTCCCAGCCACTCGCCGCCAAGCGGAAGTGGTAAAGGCGATAGGCTAGGGTCTCGCCGGCAACGGTGACCTTGAGACTGTCGCATACCGTGAAATCCGACAGGCCCTGCCGACCGGGCTCATGATGCTGCGGGAAGAAGATCTCCTTCTCGCCGCCGTGCAGTGCCCGCCAGCGGGCGATCCGGCGTTCAAGTGTTCGTCGTATCGCATCGGGAACAGCATCCTCGCCGAACTCGTCCTGGAGCGTCTCGAAGACCGTGACGGCAATGATACCGTCGATCTGGAGCAACTCCTCGACGCGCGGCCAGAATGGCTCGAGCGGATCGGCGCGGGTGCGCCAGTGGCGCTCCTTCTTCTTCTGGGACGGAAGCTGCGGATCGTTCTCGATCCGGCGTGCGCTGCGCTCGCTGATACCGGCCTTGGCAGCCGCGACGGCCTGGGTGTGTTGGCGACGATGGGTCATGAAGAGAAATACCTGCTGATCGGAAATGTGGTGGCCCGGCATCGCAAACCCATCGCTCGTTGTTCGATGAGTGTTCCGATACCACCGCCCGCCACAGCCCCGATCAGCCCCCCGAAAGAAGGGGAAAAAGATCGCCATCGGTTGTCTGGTCCGCTCTCCGGTCAGGGCTACGCCCCTCCCTACGATCAGCCCAGACAACCGATCCTACCGGCCATCATAGTTGCCGCTCAACCGGCCATCGTAGTTGTCGCCACGCAGCCAAATTCGTTAGCAAACCCGTATTCAATATAATGTCTGTCATTTTTGTTATATTAGTCTTCATTTTGACGCAGATCACCACAAAATCCGTATTCGGATAAATCTGGCTGCTATCGTGTCAAAATCACGGGTTACGTCAAAAATCTCTCATTCCGACAAAATCGCCTGATCTACGACATTATTGACCGAAACCGGAACTTAACTTCCGCATCGCGTTGCGCGGTCATTCTTTTCC
>CAMFIX010000478.1 GCA_945952425.1 uncultured Pseudorhodobacter sp.
CGGCGCATTCCCCGGCGGCGGCGCCATGACGAGGGTCACATCCTGCGTGCCCATCGCCTCGAAAATCTGCGTCCGGCGGTACGAGAACCAGCCGTTTCGCACCAGCAAAGCCCGCCCGCGCCCGAACTGCCGCGCCACCGCCTCCATCGCATAGGTGCCGCCCCCCGGCACCAGCGCCACCGCCGTCCCGCCGTAAACCTCCTTCAGCCCGGCCGAGAGCCCCCGCATCACCCCCTGGAACCGCGCCGACATGTGGTTCAGGCTGCGGTCGGTGAAGACGACCGAGAATTCTTGCAGCCCGTCGGGGTCGATATGGTCATGCGGCAGTTTCATCTTTTCCTCCGGTTTTGCCGCAGGATAGGGCGACACCCCGCTTCAGGAAAGCCCCAGAAGCGACCGAAGCCGCGCCAGAATGGCCAGAACCCCGGCCCCGCCCTGCTCGGCCGTGGCGCGCGGGGCGCTCGCCGTGTACCAGGTGGAGTTCTCGGCCATGCGGTCCTCGACCGTCTCCGGCGCCAAGGCCCGCATCAAGGCCGTCTCGCCCTCGCCCGCATGGTCGAAGGGCAGATGTTGCGCGACCTCCGGCCCCATCAGCGCATGAATCTGCACCCAGGCGAAGGGGTTGTCCCCGGCGCCGTAGTAATCCGCCATCCCCGGCGCCCCCCACCAGCCGGGCCCGCGCGTCGCCTCGACATGGGCGAAGACCGCGTTCCTGGCGGCCAGGCGAAAGGCCAGATCCGTCGGCATGCCTTGGGCGAAATTCTCGGTCTGGTGGTGGATGATCCCGTGGATGTTGCGAAAGCCCGCGCGCAGAAGGGCGGTAAAGAGCGCCTCGGCCAGGGGCTGGAAGGCCTGCGTGGGAAGATGCAGCGTGAAGCCCTCCGCCCCCGCCACGGCATGGCTGGCGGCGCCATAGGCGAAGGGCGGCAGCAGAATAAGGCGCTCCGGCGCCTCGGCTTCGAGCCGGTCCAGGCAGCGGGTGACGGCCAGAAGGTCCACGCCCAGGGGCAGATGCTCGCCATGGTATTCCTGCCCGCCCAGGGCGATGACCAGCGGCGTGTTCTCGGCCAAGGCGCGGCGGAGCCTCGCGGGGGTGCAAAGCGCGTATCTCATGCCATCAGATCCTTGGTGCGCCGGTAAAGTTCCTTGAAAACAGCGTAGTGGCGGGCATAGGCCGGCACGTTTTCGGGCGTGACGCGGGCCTCGACCGGGTTCCAGCGGTGGATGTCCTGCGGATGCGCGATCCCCACCGCCACCGCGGCCAGGAACGCATCGCCGTAGGAGGCGCCGGTGGTGATCCGGGCGATCTCTTGCGGCAGCCCGGTGAAATCCGAGGTCGCCTGCAGCCAGGGCCGGTTCTTCGTGCCCCCGCCCACCGCGCGCACCTTCGCAGGCGTGGCGCCCGCCTCGGCGCAGGTCTCGATGACATGGGCGGTTCCGGCCGCGATCCCCTCGATCACCGCGCGGTACAGGTCGCCGCGGGTATGGGTCAGGTCCAGGCCGAAAAAGACGCCCCTTGCGTTCGGGTCATGGATCGGCGTCCGCTCGCCCGAGAAATAGGGCAGGCAAATCAAGCCGCTGGCGCCTTTGGGCGAGGCTTCGGCCTCGGCCGTCAGGGTCGCGAAAGCCTCCGCCCCAAGGTCGCGGGCGAACTGGTCGCGGAACCAATGCGTCAGCGTGCCAGAGGTCGCCAGCCCCGCCATCACCGCATGGGTGCCGGGGTAAAGCCAGGGCGCATGCCAAAGCCGCGGGTCGGTCAGGCGCTTTTCGGTGACCTCGATCATGAAGATGGTCGAGCCATACATCATCATCATCTCGCCCGCACCGACGCCGACCGAGACCGCCTCGGCGGCCGCGTCGATCGTGCCGACCAGAACCGGCGTGCCGGGGGCGAGGCCGGTCTCGGCGGCGGCTTCCGGGGTGACGCGGCCCGCGATCTCGTTGGACCACATCAGCCGGGGCAGCATATGCCGCGGGCACAGGTCGAGATCGCGCCAGTCTTGCGCGGCGATGTCGTAAAGCGGGGCGAAATTGGCGGCGGTGTAATGGTCGATGACATGTTCGCCGGTCAGACGATGGGTGAGGAATGAAGTGGAAGTATCTATCCTCGCAGTCTTTTCCCAGATTTTCGGGCGATTGTTCCGCAGCCACAGGATCTTCGGCCCCACGGCCTGCGAGGTCAGGGCATTGCCGCAAATCTCCAGGATCGCAGCCTCGCCCATCGTGGCATTCAGCGCGGCGATCTCGGCACTGGCGCGGGTATCGACACCGTAAAGCACCGCATTCATCAGGGGCGCGCCATCGCTGTCCACCGGCAACATGCAAGGCCCGATGGCCGAGCAGGCGACGGCCTTGATCTCTTCGGGCGGAACTTTAGCTTCGGCCAGCAACGCCTTGGTGATAAAACACAAATCGCCCCACCAATCCTCCAGTGCCCGGTGCTCGGCCCAACCGGGCCGCGGCACGATCATCTCATGCGCACGCGCCGCCTGGGCGACGATCCGGCCCGAGGCATCGACCAGCACGCCCTTGGATTCATAGGTTCCGATATCGACCCCGAGCGTCAGCATCTCTCCAGCCGCATCCCCGGTTGAATCCGGTCCAGGGCGCCGTCCAACAGATGAACAAGCGCCTCCAAGTCATTGATATCGCAGCACTCTACCGTCGAATGACTGCCTCGCATGGGAAAGCCTATATCCAGGGAAGCCACCCCTTCACCCAAGAGCTGCACATAGGAAAGGTCCGTTAGAACCCCCACCTGCGCCGAGCGTTGCAGCGGCAGGCCAAGGTCGGCGGCCGTCTCTTCCATCAGACCCACAAGCGCCGGATGCGGGATGACGCCGTTCAGCGTACCGCGGCCATGGAAGGAGTAAAGGCTGATCCCCGGCCCGCCGCCCAGCACCATTTCGCCGCGGTCGGCCATGTCGGGCGTGTCGGTCGCCAGCATAAGATCGACCTGCAAGGCGATGTCGGGCTTCAGATTTTGCGCGGCAACCACGGCGCCGCGCAGGTTGAATTC
>CAMFIX010000479.1 GCA_945952425.1 uncultured Pseudorhodobacter sp.
GGGAGAATGGGCGTTTTGTCGGGGGTATTTCCGGGGGGGTCGCGGGTTGCGATGCGGCCGGAGTCGGTGGGGCGGTGGGTGAAGCTGGGGCATCGGTGCTGCATTCAGGCGGGGGCGGGGGCGAAGGCGGGGTTTTCGGATGCGCTTTACGCGGCCGCGGGGGTGGAGGTTCTGCCCGATGCCGCGGCGGTCGTCGCTGCGGCGGATGTGCTGGTGAAGGTGCGGGGGCCGGAGAAGGCGGAAGCCGAGGCGCTGCGCGAGGGCCAGACGCTGATCTCGTTCTTCTGGCCCGCGCAGAACCCTGACCTGCTGGAGATCGTCAAGGCGCGTGGCGCGACCGTCGTCGCCATGGACATGGTGCCGCGGATCTCCCGGGCGCAGAAGATGGATGCCTTGTCCTCGATGGCCAATATCGCGGGCTACCGCGCGGTGATCGAGGCGGCCAACAACTTCGGGCGCTTTCTGACGGGCCAGGTGACGGCGGCGGGCAAGGTGCCCCCGGCCAAGGTGCTGGTGGTGGGCGCGGGCGTGGCGGGGCTGGCGGCGACGGGGACTTCGGTGTCCCTGGGCGCCATCGTCCATGCCTTCGACGTGCGCCCCGAAGTGGCCGAGCAGATCGAGTCCATGGGCGCGAACTTCGTCTTCCTGGACTTCGCCGAGAAGGCGCAGGATGGCGCGGCGACCGGCGGCTATGCGGCGCCCTCGTCCCCCGAGTTCCGCGAGGCCCAGCTGAAGAAGTTCCGCGAGCTCGCGCCCGAGATGGACATCGTCATCACCACGGCCCTGATCCCGGGGCGGCCTGCGCCGAAGCTGTGGCTGGCCGATATGGTCGCCGCGATGAAGCCCGGCTCCGTGGTCGTCGACCTCGCCGCCGAGCGGGGCGGCAACTGCGACCTGACCGTGCCCGATCAGAAGGTGGTCAGCCCGAACGGCGTCACCATCGTGGGCTATACTGATTTCCCCAGCCGCATGGCGACCCAGGCCTCAACGCTTTATGCCAACAATATCCGCCACATGCTGGCCGACCTGACGCCGAAGAAGGACGGCGTGATCCTCCACAACATGGAGGATGACGTGATCCGCGGCGCGACCGTCGCCCGCGACCATGCCATCACCTACCCGCCGCCGCCGCCCAAGATCGCCGCCATCGCCGCGCAAAAGCCGAAGGAGAAGGCGAAGGAGCTGACGCCGGAGGAGAAGCGCGCCCAGGAAACGGCCGCCTTCCAGGCCCAGACCCGCACGCAGGTGGGCCTTCTGGTCATCGGCGGCGCCCTGATGCTGCTTGCGGGGCTTTATGCGCCCGCCGCCTTCATGAGCCACTTCATCGTCTTTGTCCTCAGCTGCTTCGTCGGCTTCTCGGTGATCTGGAACGTCAGCCACAGCCTGCACACGCCCCTGATGGCGGTGACCAATGCGATCTCTTCGATCATCATCCTCGGCGCGCTGATGCAGATCGGCTCGGGCAGCTTCCTGGTGATCCTGCTGGCTGCCGCTTCCGTCTTCATGGCGGGCATCAACATTTTCGGTGGTTTCATGGTGACGCGCCGGATGCTCGCCATGTTCCAGAAGTCGTGAGGGGATAAAATGGGTTTCACCACAGCCGCTTACGTCGTCGCCGCCGTTCTGTTCATCCTGTCGCTGGGCGGGCTTTCGGGGCAAGAGAGCGCCAAGCGCGCCGTCTGGTATGGCATCGCGGGCATGGCCTTGGCCGTCGCCGCCACGCTGATCGGGCAAAGCGCCTCCGGCACGATCTTCACCGTCCTATCGGTCGTCCTGGTGGGCGCCGGGGGCGTCCTCGGCGCCACGGCCGCGCGCCGGGTCCAGATGACCGAGATGCCGCAACTCGTCGCCGCCATGCACTCGCTGGTGGGTCTGGCCGCGGTCTTCATCGGCTTCAACGCCGACCTCGAGGCCGCCCGGGTTCTGGCCCTGGACGAGGCCACCAAGGCCACGCTCACCGGCTTTGCCGCCATCCTCGCCCACAAGGACGGGGTGGAGTTCTCGATCCTGCGGGTCGAGACCTTCCTCGGCGTCTTCATCGGGGCGGTGACCTTCACCGGGTCGGTCATCGCCTATGGCAAGCTGGCGGGCCGCGTCGACGGCAAGGCCAAGAAGCTGCCGGGCGGGCATCTGCTGAACGCCGGTGCCGCGGTGATTTCGGTGCTGCTGCTGGTGGTCTATGTCCAGTCGGGCTCGTCGCTGGCGCTCTTGGCCATGACCTTGGCCGCGCTTTTCATCGGCTATCACCTCATCATGGGGATCGGCGGGGCGGATATGCCGGTCGTCGTCTCGATGCTGAACAGCTATTCCGGCTGGGCGGCGGCGGCGATCGGGTTCTCGCTGTCGAACGACCTGTTGATCGTGGTGGGCGCCCTGGTGGGCTCTTCGGGTGCGATCCTCAGCTACATCATGTGCAAGGCGATGAACCGGTCGTTCATCAGCGTCATCCTCGGCGGCTTCGGCGGCACGGCGGGTCCGGCGATGGAGATCACCGGCGAGCAGGTCGCCATCGACACCGAGGGCGTCGCGGCGGCGCTGAACGATGCCGACAGCGTCATCATCATCCCGGGCTATGGCATGGCCGTGGCCCAGGCGCAGCAAAGCGTGTCGGAACTGACCCGCAAGCTGCGCGCCAAGGGGAAAAACGTCCGCTTCGCGATCCACCCGGTGGCGGGGCGGCTGCCGGGCCACATGAATGTGCTTTTGGCCGAGGCGAAGGTGCCTTACGACATCGTCCTGGAAATGGACGAGATCAACGAGGACTTCCCCGCGACCGACGTGGCCATCGTCATCGGCTCGAACGACATCGTGAACCCGGCCGCCCAGGAAGACCCGAACTCCCCCATCGCGGGCATGCCGGTCCTGGAGTGCTGGAAGGCGAAACTGGTGATCGTCTCGAAACGCGGCCAGGGCACGGGCTATTCCGGCATCGAGAACCCCCTGTTCTACAAGGACAACACCCGCATGTTCTACGGCGACGCCAAGAAAAGCCTCGATGCGTTGCTGCCGATGGT
>CAMFIX010000480.1 GCA_945952425.1 uncultured Pseudorhodobacter sp.
CGGGCGCTACGGCCCGGTCACCACGGGAATCCGCGGCTTGTCGCCCTGCTGCCGTGCGGCCATCGCAAGGCACAGGGCCTGCGCCAGGCACATCGGCGCGGCCAGGCTGCGCGAGAAGGTATATTCATGCTCGGGCACCGCAAACAGCACCCGCGCCGACTTGGCCAGGGGCGACAGCGTGCTGTCCGAGATCGCAACGACCGGCACCCCCCGCGCCGCGGTCTCTTCGACCACGTTCACCACCTCGGTCGCGTAAAATCGGAAGCTGACGGCAAAGAGCAGGTCGCTCGGCCGTGCCACCTTGGCCATATGGGTGGCAAGCCCCCCGCCGGTATCCAGCAGCACCGTCCGCTTGCCCAGCATCGTCAGCACATAGCGCAGCAGCTCCACCACCGGGGCCGAGCGCAGCTGGCCGGCCAAATAGATCGTATCCGCCGCCTCCATCAGCGCGGCGGCCGTCTCGATCCTGTCGCCCGCGGTATTGGCCAGCAGATCCTGCAGCGAGGCGATGTCGCGCACCACCAGGTCGCGCAGATGCCCGACCCCGCCCTGCGCCGCGCCCAGCTCGTGCTCCAGCGCCTTGACCCGCGCATCGAACCCCGGCGCCGCGGTCGAAAGCCGCCGCTGGAAGACCGCCTGCATCTCCTTGAAGCCCTTATACCCCAGCGTCTGGGCATAGCGCACGAAGCCCGAAGGATGGATGCCGCAGGTCTCGCCGATGGCATTCACCGACAGGACCGCGACGTCATTGGGGTTCTGCGTCAGGTAGACCGCGATCTTCTGATAGCTTTTCGAGGTCGTCTCGTAACGGTCATGGATCAGCCGGATCAGGTCTTCGTAGGTCTGGGGCGGGCGATGTTCGGGCACCTGGGCCTCCCTTTTCCGCCAGCCTAGACGCAGGGGCCGCGGCGGGCAAGCAAGGGTCCGCGCGCGGCCGGGCTTGCGTTCAATCAATCGTTTGTTTAAACTATCGCCATGGAACATGATCCCGCCCCCGAAGGCGCGCGCAAGGCGCTGATCGACGCCGGCCTCAGGCTTTTCGGCGCCAAGGGCTTTGCCGCGACCTCGACCCGCGAGATCACACAGGCCGCCGGGGTCAACATCGCGCTCATCGCCTATCACTTCGGCGGCAAAGAGGGCCTGCGCCTCGCCTGCGGGGCCGAGGTCGCGCGGCGGATGCGCGGCGCCTCGGGGCTGCCCATCGCCGCCACCACGCCGGACGAGGCTTTGGCCTGCCTGCAGGGGCTGATCCGCGCCATGGTGCATTTCCTGTGCACCAGCGACGAGGCCGCCCCCGTGGTCGCCTTCATGCTGCAAGAGGTGATGCAGGGCGGCCCGGTGCTGGATGCGGTCTACGACGCCTTCATCGGCCCCAAACATGCCGAGATTTCAAACCTTTGGGCTTTGGCCTCCGGTCAGCCGCCCGGGGCCGAGACGGTGCGGCTGCAGGTCTTCGCCCTGGTCGGCCAGATCGCCTATTTCCGCTTTGCCCAAAAGGTGGTGACCCGCAAGATGGGCTGGCCCGCCATCGGCCCGGCCGAGGCCGCCCGCATTGCCGACCTTCTCTCCGCCAACCTGCGCGCCCTGATCGGAGCCCGCCCATGACGCTGTGCACCCTGCTTTCGGCCTTCCTGACCTGCGCCGCCCCCGCGCCCTTTGCCTCGGGCTATGTCGAGGGCGATTACCTGTTGATCGCCCCCATAGAGACCGCCCAGATCGAAAGCCTCCCTGTCCCCCGCGGCGCCCACCTGAAGGCCGGGGCCCCCTTGGCGCAGATGGAAAGCCAGGCCGCCCAGATCGCGCTGTCCGAGGCCGAGGCGGCTTTGGCCCAGGCCAAGGCGCAACTGGCCGACCTGCAGGCGGGCAAGCGGCCCGAAGAGATCGCCGTGATCCGCGCCACCTTGGCCTCGGCCCGGGCGCAGGCCGACGAGGCCGGGCGCAACGCGGCCCGGCTGGCGCAGCTCGCCGCCTCGGGCTCGGCCACCGCCACGCAATCGGACGATGCCGCCACCGCGCTGGAGGTCGCCCGCGCCCGCGTCGCCGAGGCCGAAGCGCAGCTGGATGTCGCCAACCTCCCTGCCCGGCCGCAGACCATCGCCGCCGCCGAGGCCGCCCTGCAGCGCGCCCAGGCCGAACGCGACCGCGCCGCCTGGGCCTTGGGCAAAAGCAGCCTGACCGCGCCCTCCGATGGCACGGTCAGCGACATCCTCCGCCGCCCGGGAGAGATCGCGGGCCCCGGAAGCCCCGTCCTGTCCTTCCTGCCCGATGGCGCCGTGAAACTGCGGCTTTACGTCCCCGAAGCCTCGGTCGCCGCCATCGCCCCCGGCGCGATCCTGCAGGTCCATTGCGACGGCTGCGCCCCCGGCCTGACCGCCGAGGTCACCTATATCTCCGACGCGCCCGAATTCACGCCCCCCGTCATCTACTCGCTGGAGAACCGCCAGAAGCTGGTCTACCTCGTCGAAGCCCGCCCCTCCGCCGCGCTGAAACCGGGGCAGATCGTGGATGTCGGCCTTGAGTGAGCCCGCCATCAGCGTCCAGGGCCTGGTCAAGGCGTTCAACGGCCGACGGGTGGTGGATGACGTCTCGCTAACCGTCGAACGCGGCGAGATCGCCGGGTTCCTGGGGCCGAACGGCTCGGGCAAGACCACGACGATCCGGCTGATGTGCGGCCTGCTGACCCCGGATGCCGGGACGGGCCGGGTGCTGGGCCATGACATCCGCCGCGAGGGCGCGGCGATCAAGCGCGAGGTCGGCTATATGACCCAGCGGTTCTCTTTCTACGAAGACCTGACGATCGAGGAGAATCTCGCTTTCGTCGCAGGGCTTTACGGGCTGCCCCACGGCGCCGTGGCCGACACGCTGGAGGATCTGGGCCTGTCGGCCCGGCGCCGCCAGTTGGCCGGATCGCTGTCCGGCGGCTGGAAGCAGCGGCTGGCGCTGGCCGCCTGCATCATGCACCGCCCGCAGCTTCTGATGCTGGACGAGCCCACAGCCGGGG
>CAMFIX010000481.1 GCA_945952425.1 uncultured Pseudorhodobacter sp.
CAAGGCCCAGCTCGGCGGCGCGGGTCACGAGCTCTTCGGGGTGAGAGGCGCCGGTCAGGAAGGTGAAATTCGAGGTGACGCACAGCTCGGCATAGGCGGGCTGGCTGCCCTGCCCTGCTTGCCCCGGCATAGGAGGGGTTCGGGTCATGCGAACTCTCCCTGCACATACCAATTCTGCGTCCCAGCGAAGGCTGACCCCTCGGCGGCGCCCCAATCCTGTGCCTGGGGCGTCGTGAAGAGCCAGAGCCGCGGACCTTCCCGCGTCTCGATCCGCCAATAATCGCGCAGGCCTGACCGCCAGGCGGGATCGTCGAACCACCATTCCGGCGCGATCCGCTCGGGGCCTGTCGCGCGCAGCGTGGTCAGGCGCATGTTGCGCCAGCGGAACTGGCTGGGGGGGTGACCCTGGGCTGTCACGGGCTCGGGCCGGAAGAGAATCTGCGGGCGGCGACCGGGTGGCAGGGGCGGGGCGGGCTCGGGCGCCGAATAGGCCGCCGGGGCGAGGATATGGCTGCGCTCGGGGATCAGGCTTTGCGCGGGCAAGAGCCGCAGCACGCGGTCAAAGCCGATGCGATTGCCCAGCGAGGACAGAAGGTCGGCCATGGCATCGCTGGGCTGGCCCCGGCCGCCCTCGCCGGTGATCTGCTCGGGCGCCAGGGGCTCGGTGATGGGGGCGAAAAGGCGCAGCGCGTCGATGCCAAAGCCCGCATCGACCTCGTCGATGCCTTTCTGGAACAGCGCGGCGATCCGGGCGGGGTCGCGCATGGGTCGGGCCAGACCGATCTCGACCCGGGTTGTGGCGCGGTCGACGCGGCGAAGTTCCAGCCTCAGCCGCCTGGCCCCGCGATGGGCCGCGGCGAGCTTGGCGCAAAGGCGCTCCAGGAGACGTGCAAGGCCAGCCATGACATCCGATTGCAGGCCGATGGGCTCGGGCAGCGTCAGGCGCACCCCGAAATGCGGGGCCTCGGGCTCGGCTGCAACCGGCTCGGGCTGCACCCCAAGCGCCTGATCCAGACGCAGGACCAGCCCCGGCCCGAACCTTTTGGCCAGGGGCGCGCGCGGCAAGGGCAACAGGTCGCGGATGCGCGCCAGGCCGAGGCGAGAGAGCGCCGCAACCGTCTCGCTGTCCACCCGCAAGGCACTGATCGGCAAGGGGCCCAGGCCCTCGGCCAGCTTGCCCTCGGGGATCACCCCGCCGCCATGCCGGGCCAGCGCATGGGCTGCTCCCCGGGTGCCCGCAATCGCGCTGACCCCGGTAAGGCCCGCCCGCGCCAGGCGGGCCTGCAGATCGGCCCGCAAAGCCTCTTCGCCGCCGAAGAGATGCGGCACGCCCGAGATATCGGCGATCACCCCCTCGGTGCCATCGCTGGCCACCATCGGCGCATAACGCCCGACCCAGCGGCGCAGCGCGGCCAGCCCGGCCGCCTCGCGGGCAAGATCGGCCGGGCGGGTTTCCAACCCCGGGCAGATCGCCCGCGCATCGGCCAGCGTCATGCCGCGCGCCAGGCCACGGGCGGAGGCGGCCTTGTTCAGGCAATGCAGGTGATCGGCATTGCCCGACCGCAGGGTCAGCGCAAAGGGCCCGTCAACCGGGCGATCCCTGAGGCTGATGTCGCTCGCCAGCCTCGGAAACCATATGGAAAGCAGCCGACGCGCCATCCCAGTTCACGACCCAAGTTCCAAGAGTTCCCTTTTTGTTCTTGATAAGACTCCAGCCGTGCAGAGTCGAGTCCGCGGGCCCCGCTTGC
Organism: uncultured Pseudorhodobacter sp.; assembly: GCA_945952425.1. Taxonomy (GTDB): domain Bacteria; phylum Pseudomonadota; class Alphaproteobacteria; order Rhodobacterales; family Rhodobacteraceae; genus Stagnihabitans. The sequence goes on from CAMFIX010000481.1 coordinate 1,749, forward strand.
GGTTCACAAGTCCAGCGCGTCTCGGTCGCATTGCTGCCCGCGTCCTGGCGGATCAGCATGAGGCCCGTGGTGCGCCCCGCCTCGGCCGCCAGTTGCAACCGGCGCCCGACGGTCAGCGAGAGGGGCTTTTCCGGCTCGGCGATGACCAGGGCGATGGGCGTGGCGCGCAGCGATTCCTCGACGCACCACAGAAGGTCGGTCTCGCCCTGCGGCCGCAGCAGATGCAGGCGTTCGCCTATGCCCTGTGGCAGGCCGGTCAGCATGGGCAGGTCCGGCACATGGGCGGGCAGCACCCAGACCAAAGGCCCCGGATGGCGCGCGGCCTGAAAAAGCGCAAAGGCCCGTCGCCCACGCCCCTCGGCCTCATGCACCCGGGCGGGGCAGAGGTCGAACGGGTTGGCTCCGGTTCTGTGACGCAGGTCAAGCCGCATCCTCGCGCCCTCCTTCAGCTTGCGGACCGAGGTCCATTCAGTGCAGAGCCCAGCAAAGAAGGCCAGCGGCAGGTCGGGGCCGAGGGCAAACCAGACCGGATGATTGCGCGGCGCCCCGGGGCGGCTGTCGAGTTCGGAAAAGCTGGTGAAGGGCACAAGGCAGCGATGCTCCGGCCCCAGCCAGCGGCACCAATGGGCGGAGGCAGTGTTGTGGATGTTAGTGACGCTGGGATCAGTCCGCTTGCCCTCCAGAAAGACCGCAGGCGTCGGCATCCCCCAGCGCGCCTTGCTCAGCTGCCAGCCCTGCGGGCCCCGTCGGATGATCGGGGTAAATCCCGACCATAGGCGGCAGGTTGCCGGTGGTGTCGATCACCTCTTCGTCGTCGTTATCGTCCATGTCGTCGAAGATGTGCCGCATCGCGTCTTGGGATTTGGTCTGGGAGTAGAGGTTGCATATGGGCGGTGTCCTGGAATCGGGCTGGGCGGGATGGCCTGGAACATTGACAGAACGAATGGGGCGAGGAAAGGGCGACCGATGGGGCCTTGGCGGGCCGGCAGTTGGAAAGGGGTTAACAGGCGTCTTTAAGAATCGAAAGGTTCCCCTTATGTTCAGGATGTCACCACGTCTTCGAGGCAAGCCATGGATGAGGATCACGACCTGACTGAAGAGGAATGAGGCGCCACACCGACGTACCCGAAGGGCTAAGATGTCCGAGTATCTGCCGTCCTGTACGCGGGATCTGGTGACGCTGGCGAACTCCAGAAGAGTGTAATGACCCAGCTGAATCTGCACAGGTTAAGCTGCTAATGCGAATGCC
>CAMFIX010000482.1 GCA_945952425.1 uncultured Pseudorhodobacter sp.
CGCCGAGCGCGACCGCCTTGAGCACGTCCTGGCCCGAGCGGATGCCGCCGTCGAGGAAAATCTCGGTCTTGCCGCCCACGGCCTGGACGATGCCGGGCAGGGCGCGGATGGTGGACAAGGCGCCGTCCAGCTGCCGCCCGCCGTGGTTGGAGACCAGGATCGCATCGGCGCCGACATCCAGCGCGGCGCGGGCGTCGTCGGGGTCCAAAATGCCCTTCAGGATCACCTTGCCGCCCCATTTGTCGCGCAACTTCCGCACCTTGGCCCAATCGAGACGCGGGTCGAGGTTGTTGTTCGACCAGTCGTTCAGCGCCTGCAGCGAATGCACGCCCTTGGCATGGCCCACGACATTGCGGAAGGTCCGCCGTTTGGTCGCCAGCATCCCCAGCGACCAGCGCGGATGCAGGACCATGTCCAGGATGTTGCGCGGCGTCATCTTGGGCGGGGCGGTCAGGCCGTTCTTGATGTCTTTGTGGCGCTGCCCCAGGATCTGCAGGTCCAGCGTGATGACCAGCGCATCGCACCGCGCCTTGCGCGCCCGCTCGATCAGCCCATCGACGAAATCCTCGTCCTGCATGACGTAAAGCTGAAACCAGAAGGGCGCCCCGGTGGCCTCGGCGATGTCTTCGATCGAGCAGATCGAGAAGGTCGAGAGCGTGAAGGGCACGCCGAAATCCCGCGCCGCCAGCGCCGCCTTGATCTCGCCATCCGCGGCCTGCATCCCGCAGGAGCCGACCGGCGACAGCGCCACCGGCATCGCGACCGGCCGACCCAGCATCTGCATCGCAAGGCTGCGCCCCGAAAGATCGCGCGCCACCCGCTGCCGCAGCCGGACCTTGGCGAAATCGCTCTCGTTCTCGCGGAAGGTCTGCTCGGTGTAACTGCCGCTTTCGCAGTAATCCCAGAACATCTTGGGCACGGCGCGCCGGTGCATCTGGCGCAGGTCTTCGATACAGGTGATGGGCGTCATTCGGGAGCCTTTGCAAAGCGGCGGTCTGGGACGATCCAGATCGCGGCGACCACCGCCACCAGGATCAGCGAGACGAGCGGCGCGAAGGCGGAAGCCACCAGCGCCACGAGGTAGATGCCCATCGAGACCTTGTCCTTGACGCTTTTGGCCAGCGCGCGGGCGAAGTCGCTGTCGCGGCCATGCTGGGCGAGCAGGGCGTTTTCCAGCAAGAGATAGGACAGGGCGCACATCAAAAGATCGACGATATAGACGAAGACCGTCACCGGGGCGAAGTCGTTCTCGCCCATGAAGCCCGTGGCAAAGGGCATCAGCGACAGCCAGAAAAGCAGGTGCAGATTGGCCCACAGCACCCAGCCGCCGACATGTTTGACGGCGTGGAACATGTGGTGGTGGTTGTTCCAGTAGATGCCGACATTGGCAAAGGACAGGACATAGCACAGGAAGACCGGCAAAAGCGGCATCAGCGTCGCAAGGTCATGGCCATGCGGCACTTTCATTTCCAGCACCATGATGGTGATGATGATGGCGATGACGCCATCGGAAAAAGCTTCGATACGTCCTTTGGTCATGGGGAACTCCGCTCCCTTGAGAATTCGAAAAGATTGGCGGGAAAGTGTCGTTCAATCAAGCCTTTCGACCTGGCCGATCCGGGCGGCCTGGCCGAGCGGGCCATGGGGGCCCGCGATGGTCCAGAGCGTGGCGGCGCGGATGCGAAAGCGGCGGCCGAGGGTCGAGATGCGGATGCCCTCGTAGCCGGTGACAAGGCCGCTGGCCGCGGCGCGCAGGTGGCGGCTGCGGTCGGACTGGATCGCGGCATCGGGCTCGGCCGACAGGCGCGAGGGCAGGCGGGTGAAGCTCTGCCAGTCGGTCTCCCACAGCGCCAGTGCCGCGGGGTTGGCCCAGCAAAAGATCGGGTCGGCCTCGGTGCCATGGGCGACGATGGGGCAGGGGTCGTCCCAGGGGGCGATCGCCTGGCCGGTCAGGGCAAGGTGGCTGGCCGCCAGGGCTGCGGCGAAGCCGGGGTTGGGGTCGGTCGGGGGCAGGGCCGCCCCGCCCTCAACCCGCGTGGGTGCCATCGGCCAGGGTCTTGACGAAGGCCAGAACCTCGGCCACGGGGCGCTTTTCGCCGATCAGCTTGACGATGGCCGAGCCCACAACCGCGCCATCCGCCACGCCCGCAATGGTGCGCGCCGCTTCGGGCGTGGTGATGCCGAAGCCCACGACGACGGGCAGATCGGTCGAACGCTTGATGCGCGCCACTTCGGGGCCGACATCCACCGCCTGGGCGGCAGCGGCGCCGGTGATGCCGGTGATCGAGACGTAATAGACGAAGCCCGAGGTGTTCTGCAGCACCTTGGGCAGTCGCTTGTCATCGGTCGAGGCCGTCGCCAGCCGGATGAAGTTCAGCCCGGCCTTTTGCGCGGGAAGGCAAAGCTCGGCATCCTCTTCGGGCGGCAGATCGACCACGATCAGCCCGTCGATCCCTGCCTCTTTCGCCTCGACCAGAAAGCGGTCGACGCCGCGGGAATAGATCGGGTTGTAATAGCCCATCAGCACGATGGGGGTGGTCTGGTCGCCCGCGCGGAAGTCGCGGACCAGCTGCAGGGTCTGGTCGAGCGTCATCCCATGTTCCAGCGCGCGCTGGCCCGCGGCCTGGACGGTCGGGCCGTCGGCCATCGGATCGGTGAAGGGCAGGCCCAGTTCGATCACATCGACGCCCGCGCCCGGCAGGCCCTTGACCACGGCGAGCGAGGTCGCGACATCGGGGTCGCCGGCCATGACATAGGCGACGAAGGCCTTCTTCCCTTCCGCCTTCAGGCTTTGGAACTTGGCGTCGATTCGGCTCATCCGGCGGGCTCCCCTTGGTCTTTGGGGGAAGGGTTTGCACGCGGGCGGGTAGAAAGGCAAGCGGCGGGCCCCGAAGCGATTCCGGCGGGGCGCGATTTTTCGGCGAAAAATCGGGGCGCAGGCACAGATGATTAAATGGGTGCCGAAAAGGTTCTTCAACATGCAGAAGGCTTTG
>CAMFIX010000483.1 GCA_945952425.1 uncultured Pseudorhodobacter sp.
CGCCTATTTCGTGCATTCCTACCATTTCAAGGTCGCCAATCCCGCGCATCGGCTGGCCCATGTGGATTACGCGGGCGATGTCACCGCCATCGTCGGCCGCGACAACCTTTTCGGCACGCAGTTCCACCCGGAAAAGTCGCAAGCCGCGGGCCTGCGCCTTATCGCGAATTTCCTGACCTGGCGGCCCTGAAGGCCGCGGGCAGGCCCGCCAAGGCCAAGACCCCCGCCAGCCCGAACACCAGCAGCAAGACCCCACGCAGCGCGGGGCCCTCTGCCCCCGCAAAGCCTGCAACATTGGCGACGAGCCCGTAAAGCGCCGCCCCGATGCCGTAACCGGCCGACATGACGACCGGCAAAAGCCCCGAGGCCACGTCGCGCTCCTCGCCCGCGGCCTCCATCACCATCTGGCTCAGCGCCCCCCAGCTGACCCCGAAGGCCGCCCCGATCACCGCCTGCGCCGCCAGCATCAAGGGCGCGGCGCCGCTCCAGAAGGCCGCGACCATCGCGCCCTGGCCCAGCACCAGAAGTCCCGCGCCCCACAGAACCAGCCGCCGCCGGTCGCCGCCCATCCCGGCGGTCAAGGTCTGCGCCCCGCTCCAGCAGATGGCCAGCACCGTCCCCGCCAGCCCCGCCGCCAAGGGCGTCCAGCCCCACAGCATCTGCAAGCCATAGGGCAAAAAGACCGATTCCGCCGATTGGCTCAGCGCCATCAGCAGCGCGACCCAAAGCCCGAGGCCAAGCGCGCCGAGCCCGACAGCTCCCTTGGGGAACAGCCGCACCGCGGCCCGCCCATCGGCCCTGATGACCGCGACGAAAACCGCAACCCCCGCCGCCAGCAGGGGCGCCGCAAACCACCCCGCCCCGTCCGAGACCAGCACCAGCGCCATCCCGAACGCCACCCCCAAGAGCGGCAGTATCGGCAGGCCGGGCGCCGGGCCGCTTTCCTCGCCCCGCACCACGCGCGGCACCAGCGCCAGGAAAACCAGCGCCATCGGCACCGCGCTCAGCAGCGCCCAACGCCAGCTTGCGATCTCGGCCAGCCAGCCCGCCAAGGCCGGGGCCGCAAAGGCCGCCACCGCCCAGGCCACCGCCTCGACCCCGAAGACCCGCGGGATCAGCCGGGGCGGAAACAGCCGCGGGATCAGCACGTAACAGCCCGATTCGATGAAGCCCGCGCCAAAGCCCTGCAAAGCCCGTCCGCCCAAAAGCCAGCCCATCCCCGGCGCGAAGGCTGCCATCAGCGTGCCGACCAGGAACACCACCCCCGCGGCGAGGAAAAGCCGCTTCGCCCCCATCCGGTGCATCCCCGCCGCCGCCGAGGGGCCCGAAAGCATCGAGGCGATGATGTATAGCGAGGTCGCCCAGGCCAGCCACTCCCGCCCGCCGAACTCGGCCACGGCGCGGGGCAAGGCGGTCGCCACGACAAAGGCGTTGAAGGCGAACAGCACCACGCCCAGCGCCACGGTCACCGTGGCGGCCAGGTGTTCGGGCGTCAGCAGGTCGGCCCAGCGCGAGGGCGGAAAGTCGGTATCGGTCATCGGGAGCCTCCTGCCCCGTCATACCGCGCCCGGCGGCGAAGGCTGTCCCAGCAGCGACCTGCTATTTCACCCGCACCCAATCCTGCGCCCGGCAGATCAGCCCGCCCATCGCACAACCCGATACGACGAGCGCATCGCCCGAAAGCCGCATCTGCCCGGCAAAGGTCTTGTCGCGGTCCGGCGCCCAGACCTGGCCACGGTCGTAAAGCCCCCCGCCCTCAGCCCGCATGTCCCACAGGATCGCCCGGCCGATCTTGCCCGAGGGCCTGGGCGCGCCCGTCTTGTCGAAGGCCGCGACCAGCTTGCCGCAAAAGGCGGGTCCGCAGGCCGCGATCCGCACATGGCCGAAATTGCCGCCCGCATCGGGCCGCGTCTGCCAGAGCCCCTCGACCGGGTCGGCCGCCGCCGCTCCGGCCAGCGCCGCCCAAAGCAACACGCCCCGCATCCCTTACCCCCCTGCCCGCCACGCCGCGTCTTGCGCCCCGTCGCCCTCGGGCCTAAACGGCGACAAACCCGGAGGCCCCCATGATCCTTTACCCTGCCATCGACCTCAAGGACGGCAATTGCGTGCGGCTTTTGCGCGGAGACATGGCGGCCGCCACGGTCTTCGGCCACGACCCCGCCGCCCAGGCGCTGAAGTTTCAAGAGGCGGGCTGCCGGTGGCTGCATCTCGTCGATCTGAACGGCGCCTTTGCGGGCAGCCCGGTGAACGGCGCGGCGGTGGAGGCGATCCTGAAGGCGGTGAACGTCCCGGCGCAACTCGGCGGCGGCATCCGCGACATGGCCACGATCGCGATGTGGCTGGAGAAGGGGCTGTCGCGGGTGATCCTGGGCACGGTGGCGGTGGAAAACCCTGACCTGGTGCGCGAGGCCGCAAAGGCTTTCCCCGGAAAAGTCGCCGTCGGCATCGACGCCCGCAAGGGTTTCGTCGCAACCAAGGGCTGGGCCGAGGAGACGAACGTGCAGGCCACCGACCTCGCCCGCAGCTTCGAAGACGCGGGCGTGGCCGCGATCATCTACACCGACATCGACCGCGACGGCGCCATGCAGGGCCCGAACATCGAGGCGACCGAGGCCCTTGCCCGGGCCGTGACGATCCCGGTGATCGCCAGCGGCGGCGTCTCCCGCATGGAAGACCTGACCGCGCTGCAAGCCACCGGCGTGATCGCCGGCGCCATCTCGGGCCGCGCGCTTTACGACGGGGCGATTGACCTGGCCGAGGCGCTGCGGGTTCTCGGTTGATCCAAAGGAGCGCTGGCGCGCAAGCTTTTTCCGTCGCCTGCGGGCCTGCGCCCTCCGGCTCCACAGGCCTCCGGCGGGGAGATTTGGGCAAGTATGAAAGCGGGGGCCTTTCCCTTTCATACTTGCCCAAATACTCCCTTTTCCGACCCGCCTGCACCTGACCCTGCTTTCAATTTGGCCCAAATACCTCCGGGGGAGTCCCGGCACGGGAC
>CAMFIX010000484.1 GCA_945952425.1 uncultured Pseudorhodobacter sp.
GGATCATCTCGGCGACATGGACTTCAAGGTCGCGGGCACCGCGGCGGGCATCACCACGATGCAGATGGACATCAAGGTCGCCGGGATCACCCCGGAGATCATGGCGCAAGCCCTGGCACAAGCCAAGGAAGGCCGCCTGCACATCCTGGGCGAGATGGCCAAGTCGATCACCGGCCCGGCCAAGTTCTCGGCCTATGCCCCCAAGATCGAGACCATGACCATCCCGACCGACAAGATCCGCGAAGTGATCGGCTCGGGCGGCAAGGTCATCCGCGAGATCGTGGAAACCTCCGGCGCCAAGGTCGACATCAACGACGACGGCACGATCAAGATCGCCTCTTCGGATGCGGCGGCGATCAAGAAGGCCTATGACATGATCTATTCGATCGTGGCCGAGCCCAAGGAAGGCGAGATCTACACCGGCAAAGTGGTCAAGCTCGTCGATTTCGGCGCCTTCGTGAACTTCTTCGGCAAGCGCGACGGGCTGGTGCACGTCAGCCAGATCGCCTCCAAGCGGCTGAACCATCCGAACGAGATCCTGAAAGAGGGTCAAGAGGTGAAGGTCAAGCTGCTGGGCTTCGACGAGCGCGGCAAGGTGCGCCTGGGCATGAAGATGGTCGACCAGGAGACCGGGCTGGAAATCACCGCCGCGAAGGAAACGGCGGAGGGCTGACCCCTTTTGCCTTTGAAGACCAGGAGCCCCGCTGCGGCGGGGCTCTTTCATTGCGGGGCCCCGGTTTTGGGCCCGGGAAGGATAAGATGCTGCCCTTGTGGAAGCTGAAACGCGAACTGACCCGGCTGCAGCTGCAGGTGGCGCAGGTGCCGTGGTTCCTCTTCGGCAAGCGCCGTCGCACGGCCTATGACGCCGCGCGCCCCCGGCTGGTGAGCGTCACCGAGGGCGCCTGCCCGCTGCAGCCCGATGTGGCGATCCTTCTGTGCTATCAACCCGGCGGCCTGCAGGCCTCTTTCCTGGCCGAGGTGGATCATTTCCGCGCCCAGGGCTTTGCGCCCGTGGTCGTGTCGAACCTGCCCCTGTCGGCCGCGGACCTGGCCGCCCTGCAGGCCCGTGCGCATCTGATCGTGCAGCGGCCGAACTACGTCCGCGCAACCTGGTCATCAAGAACGACAGCATCTGGTTTCCGATCCGCGAGGCCTGCGACTTCCTCGCCCGCGCCCTGGCCGATCCGGCCGATCTTTACGGCATATATTTGAACCAAAGCGTGCGCCGCGGCGCGCTGGCGCATCTGCAATCCTATTTCTACCGCTTTTCCGAACGCGCCTGCAATTCGGCCGAATTCGAATCGTATTGGCGCAACCTGTTTCTCAGTAACAACAAGCACGCCGTCATTCACCAATGCGAGATCAAGCTGACCGGCTGGTTTCGCGACCGCGGATTTACGACCGGCTGTTTCACCGACACCCAGGCGCTGCGCGCGGCGCTTCTGGGGTTGGACGAGGCGCGGCTGTTGCAGGCGCTGGCCTATCAGCAAAAGGTCGAGACGCGCATCGCCCCGACCACTGCCCCGATCCTGGCCGCGGGCCGCATCGGGCCTGTCGAGCGCGCCCGGCTGAAGGCCCTGTCCGACAAGGGCGGTCTTGGGTCTTACCTCATGATCTCGCATCCTTATGTGCTTGAGACGCTGCATCTGCCCGTGCTGAAAAAGGACCGCCAGCCGATCTATGCCCTGCAGCGCGCCGAGATGATCCGGACGGGCTTTGCCGACACCCTGCTGCCCGAGGTCCGCGCCGAGATCGCTGCCCGGGATTTGAGCGGAAACCGGCCGGACAAGCCTGCGAATGGCTGACTGCCGCCCATCGCCGGGGCGCAGGGTTGCAAATGAATTCGGCATGTGATTTTGAAAAGGCAATCATTGTCGGTGTAACGCAGGAATTTTACCTTGCCCCCCTTCTGGAAGATCAAGCGTGAGGTCAACCGGATTGCCCGAAAGGTCGTCGACGGATCTATCGGTGCGGTGTCGGATACGGTCAACGTGTCCTATTACGATCTCTTGCAAGCCGGAAAGAACATCCGCACGCCGGGCCGTCTGCCCGCCTTGTCGAAAGTCGCCGTCTATCTGGTCTTTCCCTCTGCGGGCGTCCTGCCCAGCCACCTGGCCGCGCTGCGCCACCTGTCCGACAACGGCTATGAACCGCTGGTGATCTCGAACCTGCCGCTGGAAGAGGCCGACCGCGCGCTTCTGGCCGATCGTGCCGGCATGGTGATCGAGCGGCCGAATTTCGGCTATGACTTCGGCGGCTATCGCGAAGGCGTGCTGGAGCTGGCCGAGCGGCTGCCCATGCTGGAGCGGCTGGTGCTTTTGAACGATTCGGCCTGGTTCCCGCTGCCTGGCGCCCACAATTGGCTGGCCGAGGCCGAGGCCCTGGACCGCGACTTCACCGGCGCCGCGACCTCTTTCGGCCTGCCGCATGCGACGCTGAAGAATATGCGCCAGCTCGCCTGGTCGCTGAACCCGGCGGATGCGAAGTTCCATTATGCCAGCTTCGGGCTGATGTTCGGCCCGAACCTTCTGCGCAATGCCGCCTTCCTGCAGTTCTGGCGGCGGCTGAAGCTGACCAACGACAAAAGGCTGACCGTCAGCCGGGGCGAGATCGGCCTGACGAAATGGGTGCAGCGCAAAGGCTTTAGCCATGGCGCGACGCTGGATGTCTCGACGCTGGACGAAGAGCTTGCGGCCCTGCCCGATGCGGCGCTGCAAGAGATCTTCCGCGGCATCGTGATGCCCGACAGCCCCGAGATCGAGGCGGCCTGGCAAAAGGCGCAAGCGCCCTCGCGGGGCGAGGCCACCGCTTTCATCCTGGGGGCTGCGGCCAACCAGGGCCCGGCCTATGCGCTGGCGGGGCATCTCTGGCGCCAGCACGGCTTTGCCGGCGGTCAATAGAGCCCATAGCCCCAATTATGTACCATAATAGATTGCATTGGAAGCGGAACCGCGCGAATCCCGCCGACGTCCGAAGTTCCTGTCACATTC
>CAMFIX010000485.1 GCA_945952425.1 uncultured Pseudorhodobacter sp.
GGCGCCGAAATCGGCGGCCTTCAGGCTCGCCCCGCCGACCAGCGCACCATCGACATGGGGCACCGCGAAGATTTCGGCGGCATTCGAGGGCTTGACCGAGCCGCCATAGAGGATGCGCACGCCCTGGCCGTCTTCGCCCAGGGCCTTGACCAGCTCGGCCCGCAGGAAGGCATGGACCTCGGCGATCTGCGCGATGGTGGGAGTGCGGCCGGTGCCGATGGCCCAGACGGGTTCGTAAGCCACGACGGTATTGGCCGCCGTCGCGCCCTGGGGCAGCGAGCCATGAAGCTGCGCGCCGCAGACCTCCAGCGTCGTGCCGGCATCGCGCTGGCTTTCGGTCTCGCCGATGCAGACCACAGCCGAAAGCCCCGCCGCCAGGGCCGCCTCGGCCTTGGCCTTCACCTGCGCAGAGGTCTCGCCATGATCGGTGCGCCGTTCGGAATGGCCGAGGATGACGTAAGAGGCCCCGGCATCCTTCAGCATGGCGGCCGAAATGTCGCCGGTATGGGCGCCCGAGGCCTTGGCGTGGCAATCCTGCCCCCCGATCTTCAGCGGCCCCCGCGCCATCATGCCCGCGGCCGAGGCGATCAAGGTGGCGGGCGGGCAGATCAGCATCTCGCAGGAGGGGGCGGGATGGGCCTCGACGAGGGCGAGCAGCTCCTTGAGGGCGGCGCCAGAGCCGTTCATCTTCCAGTTGCCAGCGGCGAGTTTGAGCATGGGGGCCTCCTTGGGGTTGCGAGGGGAAGCGGTAGCGGAAAGGGGAGAACTTGGGAAGGGGGCGCTGGCGGCTGCCCCCGGGAGGGTTTCACACCCTCCCGGACCCACCCGTGGGATATTTGAGCCAGTATGAAAGGCGCAAGGGGCGCGGGGGCTGGCGAGGGCCGCGGTGGCTGGCAGGTCGGGACACTGGGCAGAGAGGCCGCGCCGCGCCTGGGTTTTGCGCCGGTCGCTTCATCTTTTCCCAAATATCCCCCGCAAAGCGGTGGCCCCGAGCCGGTTGCGCCTGGCAAGGTGCAGAGGTGAGAGGGGCGCAGAGGCGAGAGGAAAGGCTTGCGCGCCAGCGCTCTTCTGGATTTGGCGCGGTTGGTGCCGGGTTGGCATTCCGGGGCCGGTGGGGCTGGGGATGCGGGTCGCCCCCGGGCCCGGCTTCGCGTTCCGGCGTCCGGGCGGCCCTCAGGCCGAGGGCTCTTCGCGGAACTTCACCGAGGTGCCGCAGCCGCAGGTCTCGGTGACATTCGGGTTGCGGAACTTGAAGCCCTGCTCCAGCAGGCTGGTCTCGTAGTCGATCTCCGTCCCGATCAGGAACATCTGCGCCAGCGGCGCGATCAGCACCCGGGCGCCGTCTTCCTCGACCACCTCGTCATGCGGTTGCGGCGCGCTCACGAAATCCATCGTGTATTCCATGCCCGCACAGCCGCCCTTCTTGACGCCAAGCCGCAATCCAGCCGCGCCTTGCGTCTGCATCAACCGGGCGATCTGCGCCTTGGCGGCGGGGGTGAGGGTGACGGCGGCCTTGCCGGGGATCGAGAACATGGAGGTGGTCCTTCGCGCGTGAGCCTTCAATCTAGGGCGTCAGGTCGGGAATTCCAAGCGGCGGCAGGCGGTTCAGCAGGAATTGCGTGAGACCTGCGGCGAAAATCGCCCAGGCGACCGAGGCGAGCGTGCCGATGATGACATATTCGCTGATCTTGCGGTCGTCCTTGGTGTCGGAAAACCGCAGGACCGACTTGGCCGCGATCAGAAAGCCGATCCCCGCCGCCTGGCCCGTGAGGATCAGGACAAAGATCAACCCGCGCTCCAGGAGGCCGATGAGCCGCCCGCCGCGCGGCAGGCCCTCGGGCGCATGCGGGGCGAAGGGGGCCATCAGGAGGCCGATCATATAGCCTCCCGCGGTGGTGGCGAGGATCAGGCCGGCGCCAAGCGCCATGACGGGGGCGGCGAGAGGGGCGCCGGCCCAGAGGCCCGCGGCCATCAGCCCCGGTTGCCAAGAGGCCAGCGCGGCGAGCGTGGCAAGGTGCAGCCCCTGATCGGCCAGGAAAGCCCCCGCGCCGCGGGGTGCGAAGCTCTTGCCGAGGTCGATGGCCAGATGCACCGCCGCCAGCACCAGAAGCCAGGCCGAAGCGCTGCCCGTCGCCATCACCGCCGTGCCCCAAACCGTCGCCCCATGCAGAAAAAGCCACCCCGGATGCTGCTTGGCCGCCACCATCCGGTCGGGCTGCAGCACGAAATCCGCCAGGACATGGGCGAGGAACAGGGCGGCGAAAGTGGCGGTCATGGGGTCTCCTCGAAGGCGGCCAGGGCCGGGCCCAGCGCCGCGAAACCGGCGGAGGCCAGCCGGGCCTGGACCGCCTGCCGCGTCAGCCTCAACCGCGCGGCCATGTCTTCCTGCCGGGGCGGGGGCAGCATGAGGGCATGGGCCATGACCTCGGCCTGGGGGGGGCTCCAGCGGGCGGCCTGCGCCCAGGCGAGATGCAGGGTGGCGTTCTTCCACCTTTCGGCCGGATCGCCCGGCGCGGCAAAGACCAGGTTGCGCGACAGCCGCGTCATGGCGTCCAGATTGCGCCCCGAGAGGGTGAAGACCGGGCCGGAGGCTGCGTTGAGATCGCCGTTGCCGAGATCGTCATAAGGCGCGATGGCCAGCGAAACCCGGGTGTCGAGCCCGGTATGGGCGGCCTTCAGCGCGGCCGATATCATCAAAAGCCCACGGAGCGCGAAGCGTGGCGGCAGCTTGACCTGCCAGCCATCGCCGCGAAACCGGGTCAGCCGGGGGTCGTCCATCACGGTGCCGAGCACATCCGCCATGATCTGCCGAAGCGCGGCCCAAGCCGCCTCGACCTGCTCGGGCCGCTTGCGGGTCGAGCCGATGAGGTCTCCGGTCAGGATGGCGATATCGGGCATGAGCAAAGATTATCCTTTGCTTTGCGCTAAAGCAAGGGTTTTACTGTGCTTCGATATAAAGCAAGGTTTTAAATTTGCTTTGCGCCGAAG
>CAMFIX010000486.1 GCA_945952425.1 uncultured Pseudorhodobacter sp.
CTCCTCGACCTCTCCCTTGCCGGACCCTTCGGTTCGGCGCCGTTTCCCCGGACGGGTGCGCTGGATGAGCTTCACCCGAAAGGGGGGGTGAGGCGCTTTCGCGCCTCATTGCCAGGGGTCGATTTCCAGGGCGACGAGGGCTTCGTCGCCATCGTATTCATCGGACGGCATCGCTGCGTGGGTGCCGTCCCCGGCCTGGAACACGACGATCGAGACCATCAGCGTGGCGGCGAGAGAGGCGGCGAAAGCGGTGGCATCCTTGTAGGACATGGGGTTGGCTCCTGTCTTCTTGGGGGCGGAGGACCATCCCCCGCGCGACAGGCGCCCGAAGTGTCTGACCGGATCTGCAATCACCCTCGTGCGTTCGGCTCGTCCGAATCCGCGAGGGCGGCACGCTCGCGTAGCCGACCCCTCTGGGGTTGAGTGTCAAAGAGACGGATCGGACCAAGGACAGCGAATGGAAGCGGGGGATGGGGCTTTGACCCCAGACAGGCGCCCTGCCCCGTCACAGGATGCCCACCGCTCGCCAGCCGTGCCGCCACGTTGGTCGCCAGCGATCGGCGTGGTTCAGACCGGGACAGAAAAGCGGAAGGCTGCCGCAGATGAATACTGGCGGGCTCACTCCCGCCACCTGGAAACTCCTGGCTGGTATCAGGTCGAAGCGCCGAACCCTTCGGCACCGCCGTCCTCCCGGCCGGACTGGCGGTCGCGCAAGGGATCGTTGCCCGAATGGGGGGAGACTGCCTGTCAGGCTCCCGTCGACACGACCAGAGCCCGGTCCCGGCCTTGCCGGGATGTGCCAAGCCTTTTTTTTGGCGTCTAATTCTTAGCCGAACTCAAAGATCTGCTCAACGCTGCGCGCCCACGGCCGAGACAGACACCGCCACACTTCAATGGTTCAGCCTCGGAACCCAAGCGCTCTCAGCCAGGCATCAACCTGACCAAATGCGTCCCGCTGCCACTGGTCTGGGTCTCTGTCGCCAAGGATTTGGCTCTCTTCGACAAATCGGCGCACGCAAGTCGGCCCAAAGCTCTCGGGCGTTTCGAACTTCGCATTGATAAAGGCGTAGCCGTCGACAGCGTTCTGATGCTTCAGAAGAGGTTGGCAGTCCGCTGCCAACGCGGGGGTACCACCGGGATAGTTTCGGATGCAGTAGTAGACATCATAGGCGTCCTTCTGCTTCAGCCGGCCATTCAGGGCGTGGCCCTTCATCGCCAGCAAAGCAGGGATAGAACAGACTGCAAGCTCGACCCTGTTATGGCCACCATTTGGCATCATCGCCTCGACAGCGACCAACTGGTGAAACCGCAAGGCCAGATCTGCACCATCGGCCCTCTGCACCGCAAAATCAGCCACCAGCGGCGGACTGTTCTTCACGATTTCCGCGTCGCGCGGCATCAGGAAATCTACGACGATGTCGATGGGTTGGCCACCGTCATGCGCGGGAACGGTTCGCACCAATTGGAATCGGCGGAACCCTTCTCGCTGATTGTAGCCTTGCGCCATCAGGGCTTCGACCAGGGTGGCGTACTCTCCGTCACCTAAAGCCTCCGCATCAAGGCTCAGGTCAACGTCGAGCGTTCCGACATGGGGCATGTCTTCTCTCTCGAGCAGCAGCCACGGAACAGAACCGCCAATGATGGCGAACTTGCCCCGGAAGCTGCCGAGGATCTGGCCAATCTCAACCAGTACGCTCTTGGCGGCCTGCGTTGTGCGATCATCATAGTCGTTCGCCGACTGGGGATCTTGTTGCCGCTCTACCATTTCAACCGCTCCCGCCGAAGATGCTCAGCGGCTTCCTTACCGCGCTCACCGCTGGCAGCAAGGTCGAGATAGGTTTGGACCACAGATGTACAGAGCACGCCCTCAGTCGGGACAATTGCATCACGGAAAAGCCCCGCATCAGAGAGCACCGTGACAATGACGTTTTCTCCCTTGCTCGTGGGCTCCAGCATGAGTTCCGAATAAATGTGATCGAGCGCAGCAGCATCACAGTAGAGAAACTGGCTGGCATGACGCCCGAATGGCGCCAACCATTGGGCCGCAGAAAAGGAAGCGAGCATGGCCCCGCCTTGCTCGGGACGACGGTCAATCGCTGACCGGATGGCTTTTTGCAGCACCTCGCCATGCATCGGCGTGTAAAACTTCATCCGCTTTCCGGCAGGCGGCTCATATGCCTCAACCCAGGCATCCAGAATCTCATCCGGCTTGGCGACCACCAATCCGCTTTCCGATACCTTGGCCCATTCCCGCTCAATGAGCCCGGAACGGACGTTGCTGACGTGACCCAGGCTGACGTCGGCGACTTCTGCCAATTCAGCGACCCGCCAGGGGCGTTTCGGGTCGCGCAGCAGCACGCGCAGCACCTGTGCCGATTTTGGCCGAAAGAGCGACTTCACGCCGCGCCGTTCAGCTGCAGGCGATCCCTCAACTTCCGTCTCGATGTATACGGCCCCGAATGCCAGCCTGGCGTTCCCGAACAGATCAACAAAGCTGACGCCATCTTCGAGGCAAAGGCGCCGCCCCTCAGCGGAGAGGAAAGGAGCAATGAGGATGGGCACGGCCGCCGCACCTGCCTGCTGTCGATATTTGTTCAATTGGTGGAGAGCTGACCGGATATGCATCGGCTGGCCATTCGGCTTGACCTCGACGATCAAAGTCCATCGCGCATCGCCCAACCTGATCTTGAGGGCAACATCTGGGCGCCACTCGTCCTCGAAGGGCTGCGCTGCGCCACCGATGATCTCCAGGCCTGGCACCCGTCCAAGCAAGTCCCGGAGGCGGTCCAACGCCTGCGCCTCTATGGATTTCACTGATTCTATCGTTTTCAACATGTGTTGAAACGTACCGACACAACTCCTATGGCGCAAGGGATTTCACCAAAACCCCTCATTTCAACACGTGGTGAAATCGAGATTCAGCGAAAACCTTCGGCCCCGGTCTTTCGACCGGGGCCCTTTCCTCGGCGATCAGTCGCCGCGGCGGG
>CAMFIX010000487.1 GCA_945952425.1 uncultured Pseudorhodobacter sp.
CGGAATTCACCGTCTCGGAGCTTTCCGGCGCGGTCAAACGGGTGATCGAGGGCGAATTCGGCCTGATCCGGGTGCGCGGCGAGATCGGCCGCGTCTCCCGCCCTGCCTCGGGGCATCTCTATTTCGACCTCAAGGACGACCGCAGCGTCATCGCGGCCATCAGCTGGAAGGGCCAGGTCGCCCGGATGCAGGTCCGCCCCGAAGAGGGGATGGAGGTCGTGGCGACCGGCAAGATGACGACCTTCCCCGGCCAGTCGAAATACCAGCTGATCGTGGACGACATGGCCCCCGCGGGCGCGGGCGCGCTGATGGCCATGCTGGAAAAACGCCGCGCCGCGCTGCAGGCCGAAGGCCTTTTCGACCAAGCCCGGAAAAAGCCCATCCCCTACCTGCCCAAGGTGATCGGCGTGGTGACCTCGCCCTCCGGCGCCGTGATCCGCGACATCCTGCACCGGCTTGCCGACCGCTTCCCCCGTCCTGTCCTGGTCTGGCCCGTGGCCGTGCAGGGGGAACGCTGCGCGACCGAGGTCGCCGCCGCCATCCGCGGCTTCAACGCGCTGGAGCCCGGGGGCCGCATCCCGCGCCCCGACCTGATCATCGTGGCCCGCGGTGGCGGGTCGATGGAGGATCTCTGGGGCTTCAACGAGGAAATCGTGGTCCGCGCCGCCGCGGCCAGCCGCATCCCGCTGATCTCGGCCGTGGGGCATGAAACCGACACGACCCTGATCGACTTCGCCGCCGACCGCCGCGCGCCGACGCCCACCGCCGCGGCCGAGATGGCGGTGCCGGTCCGCGCCGACCTGCTGGCCGCGCTCGCCGACCTGAACGCGCGCCTTGCCCGCAGCCAGCGCGCCCTGATCGACCGCCGGGCGCAGCGCCTGGCCGACCTGTCGCGCGCCTTGCCGCGGCTCGATGCGCTGCTGGCCACGCCCCGCCAGCGGCTCGATGCCGCGACCCAGCGCCTGGGGCTCGCGCTCAGCCTCGCCGCGCAAAGGAAACGCGCCCGGTTCGAGACGCTCGCCACCCGCCACCGCCCGCTGGCGCTTTTGACCCTGACCGCGCGCAAGGCCGAGGCGCTGAAGACCCGCGGCACCACGCTCGACCATTTCGCCGCCCGCAGGCTGGAGCGGGCGACGGCCCGGCTCGACCTGTTTGCCGCCCGCCTCGCCCCCGCCCTGTCGCGCCTGATCGGCGGCGCCGCCCGCGACATCGCCCGCGACCGCGCGCGGCTGGCCCAGGCCGCCGCCCGGCTGGTCGCTCTGCCGAAGCGTCTCGCCGACCTCTCCCGTAGGCTGGAGGCCCTGGACCGCACCCGCCAAAGCCTCGGCCATGCCGAAACCCTGGCCCGCGGCTTTGCCATCGTCCGCGCCGAGGGCCATGTCGTCACCCGCGCCGAGGTCGCCCGGTCGGCGCAAAGGCTGGAAATCGAATTCGCCGATGGCCGCGTGACGGTCGGCGGCGAAGCCGGGGGCAAGGCCGCCCCCCCGCCCGAGCCCCGCCCGAAGAAACCGCCCCCCAAAACTGAAAAACCCGGGCAAGGCTCGCTGTTCTAGCGCGCAGGGGTTCTCCTTCCAAAGCGGGCAGACCCGAGGCTTGCACTGCCCCAAAACCAAACACCCCGCGCCCGAATCCCGGCGCAACCGCCCCCCGGCCAAAGCCGCGCGACCCACCCCCAGGGCTCCAAAAGGCGCACCCCTCTCACCGCGCGCGCGCCGCTTGCTCTTTCCCACTGGAAAAATATCCCCGGGGAGGTCTGGAGGGGCAGGCGGCCCCTCCAGCGCTGTCCGCGAAAGGCTCAGGCCCCGACCTGCGGCCCTGGGCAATTCATCGGCGCACTGGTCTGGCCCAGCTCCGACAGGGGCGCGCCACCTGCCATGAACTGCGCCACCAGCCCCTTCGGCCCGCGGAAGAACTGCCAGCAGTTCACATCCTGCGGCTGGTCTTCATAGGTAAAGCACAGCATCGGCCCCGAGGGCTCGGCCACCTCCACCCAGCTGCCGTATTCGCAAGGCTCGTCCTTGAAGGCCCAGATCACCTGGCGGCCGGGCAGGTATTGCTCTTGCCCCCAGATCGCACCGCCGTCGGAATAGGTCAGGGTCTTGCCCGTCGCATAGGCTTCGAACTCGGCCCCGGTCAGAGGCTTGCCGAGCGAGGCGGCGGGCGGATCGGCCAGGGCCCATCCGGGCAGAAGGCAAAGGGCAAGGGTCAGAAGGCGCATGACATCATCTTGCCAAAGCCCGGCTGGCAACGCCAGTCACGGACTGGTGGGGCACGGCTTGGTCAACCCGCGCAAGGCCACCGCCATCCGCCGCCGCCAAAGCGGCGGGTACAGCGCCACGACGCAGGCAAGCGGCAGGGGCCAGGGCAAGACCGGCATCCCCGGCGCCAGCCGAAGCGCCGGATAGGGCCGGCCCGGGGTCATATGGTGGTCCGAATGGCGCGGCGCATTCAGCATCAGCGCCGAGGAATACCACTGCGGCGCGTTCCAGCTGTGCCCGGGCCCCACCCGCTCGCCCTCGGCCCGGCGCAGCCCGTAATGCTGCACGTAATCCGACAAGAGCACCTGCGCCCCGAAATGCAGCCCCAGCGCCGCCCAGGCCAGCACCCCCGCGGGCCCCGCCACCAGGGCCCCGCAGGCCAGCCCCGCCAGCGCCCCCAGGGCATAGAGGCCATAGGGCCCGCCATGGCCCCGCAGCCGCCGCTCGGCCGCAAGCCCCGCCCGGATCGACCCCGACCAGGCCCGCCACAGAAAGCGGTAGAACCCCTCGCCCTGCGCCGCCGAATTGGGGTCTTGCGGGCTTGCCACATGGCGGTGATGCACCAGCCGGTGGGCCGAGGCATGGTGGCCGAAGAGCAGCAGGCTATAGACCGCGACCCCCAGCGCGAAGAGCGGCCTTTGCCGGCGGTGGATCAGCTCATGCGCCGCCGGATGGCCGACCTGCCCGTACCAAAGCCCCGCCGCCAGCAGAAGCCCCGCCCCCCCGGGC
>CAMFIX010000488.1 GCA_945952425.1 uncultured Pseudorhodobacter sp.
GAGGGCGGGCCATGTGAACAGGATGGCCGAAGCCGTCCTGCATTTCATCGCCGAGATCGGCCGCGAGAATATGTTCCCCGGCGACACTTACGTGACCAACGACCCCTGGAAGGGCACCGGGCACCTGCACGACATCACCATGGTCTCGCCCTCGTTCAAAGGACAGACCCTGGTCGGCTTTTTCGCCTGCACCGCCCATGTGGTCGATGTCGGCGGCCGCGGCTTTGGCGCCGATGGCAAGTCGGTCTATGAGGAAGGCCTACAGATCCCGATCCTGAAATTCGCCGAGCGGGGGCAGGTCAACGCCTTTCTCGTCCAGATGCTGCGGGCCAATGTGCGTGAGCCGAACCAGGTCGTGGGCGATTTCTACTCGCTGGCCGCCTGCAACGATGTCGGCCACCAGCGCCTGATTGCGATGATGGAGGAAATCGGGCTGGAGAGCCTGGATACGCTGGCCGATTTCATCTTCGCCCGTACCCGCGCCGCGACGTTGGAGCGGATCGCGGCGCTCCCCCGCGGCGCCTGGGTCAACCGGCTGACGACCGACGGCTATGACCAGCCCGTGACGCTGCAGGCCACGGTCGAGACGCACGAGGGCAGCGTGAACGTCGATTTCACCGGCACCGACGGCATCAGCCGCTGGGGCATCAACGTCCCGATCATCTATACCAAGGCCTATGCCTGCTATGCGCTGAAATGCGTGGTGGCGCCGGATATTCCCAACAACTGGGCCTCGTTGGAGCCGTTCACCGTCTCCTCCCCCGAGAATATCCTGAACGCCCCGCGGCCCGCGCCGGTGTCGTTGCGCCATGTCTTCGGCCATATGGTCCCCGATCTGGTCCTGGGCGCGCTGGCGCAGGCCTTGCCGGGGCGCATCCTGGCGGAAGGCGCAGGCGCGCTTTGGAACATCCATATGTCGGTCAAGCCGGTCGGCGAAGGCCGCCGCGCCGAGATCTTGATGTTCAACTCGGGCGGCATGGGGGCGCGGCCGGGGCTGGACGGGCTTTCCGCCACCGCCTTCCCCTCGGGCGTCATGACGATGCCGATCGAGGCGACCGAGCAGGCCGGGCCGATCGTCGTCTGGCGCAAGGAACTGCGCCCCGACAGCGCGGGCGATGGGCAATACCGCGGCGGCCTCGGCCAGCTGATCGAGATCGCGCCGCTGCCCGGCCATGCGATGGATTTCTCCGCCATGTTCGACCGCACACGGAATGCCGCGCGCGGGCGGGCGGGCGGGGGCGCGGGCGCTTGCGGCGCGGTCGCGCTGGACGACGGCACGCAGCTGGCGCCCAAGGGGTGGCAGCATGTGCCCGAGGGGCGGCGGCTGATGCTGGCCCTGCCCGGCGGCGGGGGCTATGGCGACCCCAAGGCCCGCAGCCCCGAGGCGCGGGCGGATGATATCTCGAAAGGCTATGTGACGAAATGAGCTATGTGGCAAAGCGGCTGGCGGCGGTGAAACCCTCGGCCTCGATGGCGGCGTCGATGGCGGCCAAGGCCTTGCGGGCCAAGGGGTTCGATGTGATCGACCTCGGGTTGGGAGAGCCGGATTTCCCGACCCCGCCCCATGTGGCCGAGGCCGCCCACAAGGCGGCGCTGGCGGGCGAAACGCTTTACACCCCCGCCGCGGGCACGCCCGCCTTGCGCGCCGCGGTGGCCGAGAAGTTCCGGCGCGAGAACGGTCTGACCTATGCCGCCGACGAGATCACCGTCGCCAATGGCGCCAAGCAGATCATCTTCAATGCCCTCATGGCAACGCTGGACGAGGGGGACGAGGCGATCCTGCCCGCGCCCTATTTCGTCAGCTACCCCGAGATGGTGAAGCTTTTGGGCGGCGTGCCCGTCACCCCCGTCTGCGGCGCCGAGACCGGCTTTCGCCTGACCCCCGCGGTGCTGGAGGCCGCGATCACGCCGCGCACGAAATGGCTGTTCCTCAACATGCCGGGCAACCCTTCGGGCGCCTGCTACAGCCTGCAAGACCTGGAGGCGCTTGGCGCGGTGCTGGAACGGCATCCCCAGGTGCTGATCCTGTCGGATGAAATCTACGAACACATCATCTTCGACCACCGCGCCTTCGTCTCGTTCGGCCGGGCCTGCCCGGGCCTGCGCGACCGCACGCTGATCGTCAACGGCGTCGCCAAGGCCTATGCGATGACCGGCTGGCGGGTGGGCTATGCCGCAGGCCCCGCGCCGCTGCTGAAGGCGATGAACACGGTGCAAAGCCAGTCCGTCACCTCGGTCGCCGCCCCGATGCAGGCCGCCGCCTTGGCCGCGCTGACCGGCCCGCAGGACTGCATCCGCGCCTTCCGCGAAGCCTTCGAACGCCGCCGCAACCTGGTCGTCGCGGGCATCGCGAAAATCCCCGGTCTGACCCTGCCGCCACCCGAGGGCGCCTTCTATGCCTATATCGGCTGTCAAGGGCTGATCGGCCGCAAGACCCCTGAGGGCAAGACCCTTTCCACCGATGCCGATGTGGTGGATTACCTGCTGAACCATGCCCATGTCGGCTCCGTCCCCGGCGCGGCCTATGGCGTCTCGCCCTTCTTCCGCATCTCGACCGCGACCTCGGACGCCGTTCTCACCGAGGCCATCGCCCGCATCGCCCGCGCCGTCGCCGCATTGGAGCCCGCATGACCCGCTTCGACACGATCCTGCTGACGGGGGCGGCGGGGCGGCTTGGGACCGAGCTTCGCCGCGGTCTGGCGCCTTTGGCCCGCCGCCTGCGCCTGGCCGATGTGGCCCCCATCGCCGACCTGCAACCCAACGAAGAGGCGCTGACCTTCGACCTTTCCGACGAAGCCGCCGTCCATGCCGCCTGCAAAGGCGTCGAGGCCGTGGTCCATTTCGGCGGCGTCCCCCTGGAGCGCGGCTGGGAGCAGATCCTGAACGCCAATATCCGCGGCAGCTATCACGTTTACGAAGGCGCCCGGAAGGCCGGGGTCAAGCGCGTCGTCTATGCCTCTTCCGTCCATGCCATCGGCTATCACC
>CAMFIX010000489.1 GCA_945952425.1 uncultured Pseudorhodobacter sp.
GCGAAGTCCTCGCCACCGTCGGCGTGAAGCCCGAGGAGGTCACCCACCTGATCCTCACCCATGGCCACTTCGATCACATGGGCGCGGTCGGACACTTCCCCAACGCCAAGGTGCTGGTCCAGCGGTCAGAACTGGAAAGCTGGCTCTGGACCATGTCGCGCGGCCGCCGTCACCGCTTTCTTATGGCGGGCATCAACCCCGAGGATGTGCTGCGCCTGACCGGCCTCGTGCGCGAGGGCCGATTGCAGCTGATCGACGGCAACCAGGGCGACGTTTTGCCAGGCATCGACCTGGTCCTGGCCGCCGAGACCCATACCCAGGGCAGCCAATATGTCGTCGTCCGCAACGATGCGACCGGGCAAGACAGCTGGGTTCTCGCGGGCGATCTGGTCTATACCTACGAGAACATGGACGGCGGCACCCCCGATGATCCCTGCTTCATCCCTCCCGGTCTTGCCACCGGCAGCCAGGCGCGGCTGATCGACGCCGCCGAGGAGATGCTGGCCAAGGTCGGCGGCGATCCCTTGCGGGTCGTGCCCGTGCATGAGGAAAAGCTCTCGGAATGGTTCCCGACCAAGACCTCTCCCCTTGGCCTGAAGGTGATCCGCATCACCGGCGCGGCCCATTGACCGAAAGCGCCCCGAAATGACCCCGCGCGAAGAAATCCTCGTCACCTACCGGATCGAAACCCCCGGCGACCCGCGACGCTTTGCCGACAAGATCGCCAGCGACCAATCGACCGGCACCTTCGTCCCCCTCCCGGGCGAGACCGAGACGCTGAAGGACCGCGCGGGCGCCCGGGTGCATGGGCTGACCGAGTTGCCCCCGGTCGCAACCCCCTCCTGGCCGACCGAAGGTCAGGTCTTCAACCGCGCCGAGGTCACCATCGGCTACCCGGTCGAGGCCGTGGGCACCGACCTCGCCGCGCTGACCACCGTGGCGCTTGGCGGGGTCTGGTCGATCCGCGGCCTCAGCGGGCTGCGCATCACCGATCTGCAGCTGCCCCCCAGCTTCGCGGGCCGCTACCCGGGGCCGCAGTTCGGCACCAAGGGCACCCGCGCCCTGACCGGCGTCCAGGGCCGCCCCGTCATCGGCACCATCGTCAAGCCCGCCCTGGGCCTCCCCCCCGACGAGACCGCCGCCCTGGTGGGCGAGCTGGTCGCCGCCGGCGTCGACTTCATCAAGGACGACGAGAAGCTGACCTCGCCGCCCTATTCCGCCCTGGAGGCCCGGGTGAAGGCCATCATGCCCTTCATCAAGGACCACGAGCAGAAGACCGGCAAGAAGGTCATGTATGCCTTCGGGATCTCGGACACCGACCCCGACGAGATGATGCGCAAACATGACGTGGTGCTGCGCGAGGGCGGCAATGCGGCGGTCATCAACATCCAGTCCATCGGCCCCGGCGCCTTTCTCTTCCTGCGGAAGCGCTCGGGCTTGGCACTCCATGCCCACCGCAACGGCTGGGATCTTCTGACCCGCCATCCGGGGCTGGGCTTCGACTTCTCGGTCTATCAGCAGATCTGGCGGCTTCTGGGCGTCGACCAGTTCCAGATCAACGGCATCGGCGCGAAATACTGGGAGCCGGACGAGTCCTTCGTCCGCTCCTTCGCAAACCTGCAAAAGCCGATCTTCTCGGAGGCCGACCGCGCCATGCCCGTCGTCTGCTCTGGCCAATGGGGCGGCCAGGCGCCCGAGACCTATGCCCGCACCGGCCAGACCGTGGACCTCCTTTACCTCTGCGGCGGCGGCGTCGTCAGCCACCCGAACGGCCCTGGCGCGGGCGTCCGCGCCGTCCAGGCCGCCTGGGAGGCCGCCGTCGCGGGCATCCCCCTGGCCGAGGCCGCCAAGACCAACCCCGACCTTGCCGCATCCCTTGTGAAATTCGGCCGTTAAGAGGACACCCCATGGACTACCGCAACCTCGGCCAATCCGGCCTCAAGATCTCGCAACTCGTGCTCGGCTGCATGAGCTTTGGCGTGCCCGAGCGCGGCAACCACCTCTGGACCCTGCCCGAGGACCAGTCGCGCCCCTTCCTGAAGCGGGCGCTGGACCATGGCATCAATTGCTTCGACACGGCCAATGTCTATTCCGACGGCACCAGCGAAGAGATCGTGGGCAAGCTGTTGAAAGAGATGGTGCCGCGGGACGAAATCGTCATCGCCACCAAGGTCTTCGGCCGGATGCGCAAGGATGCAAATGGCGCGGGCCTCTCGCGCAAGGCGATCATCGCCGAGGCCGAGGCCAGCCTGAAGCGTCTGGGCACCGACTACATCGACCTCTACCAGATCCACTTCTGGGACAAGGACACCCCCATCGCCGAGACGCTGGAGGCGATGAACGACCTCGTCCGCTCGGGCAAGGTGCGCTACATCGGGGCGTCGAACTGCTATGCATGGCAATTCGCCCGGGCACTTTACACCTCGGACCGGGGGAACTGGGCGCGCTTCGTCTCGATGCAAGCGCAGGTCAACCTGCTTTACCGCGAGGAAGAGCGCGAGATGCTGCCGCTTTGCCAGGCCGAGGGCGTGGGCATCCTCGCCTTCAGCCCCCTGGCGCGCGGTCGCCTGGCGCGGCCCTGGGACGAGGCCTCGCTGCGCTCGCAAACCGACAATGTGACGGCGCGGTTCTATGGCCATGCCGACGAGGCCGACCGCCGCGTGGTCGATGTCGTGGCCCAGATCGCGAGCGAGCGCGCCATTCCCCGCGCCCATGTCGCCATGGCCTGGCTGAACCAGAAGCGCGGCATCACGGCACCGATCGTGGGCGCGACCAAGATCGAGCAACTGGACGATGCGGTCGCAACCCTGGCGGTGAAGCTCTCGCCGGAGGAGGTCCAGCGGCTGGAAGCCGATTACGCGCCGCATGTCGTCGTCGGGCTGAACTGAGATCGGGCATAGCCATGAGAATCGGCGCATTGTCGGAGGTATTTCCGGGGGAGTCGCGGGTTGCGATGACGCCGGAGTCGGTGGGTCA
>CAMFIX010000490.1 GCA_945952425.1 uncultured Pseudorhodobacter sp.
GCAGGGGCACGCTCGCCGGATCGCCCCCGCGCGCCACCGGCCCGAAGGTCAGGTGGCGCTTCTTCAGCTCTTTCTCCACCTTGATGATGGCGCGTTCGGCCTGCCGGTCGGACAGGGCCGGGATCTCTGCCCCATGCGGCAGGAAATCATGCGCGATCAAGGCGTTGGAGAGCGCAGTGAAGTCAAGCTCGCCCACCGAAGTCCGGTCGGCGCGCTTGCGGTCCGACCGCACCCAGTCATGCTTGATGACATCCACAACCTCGGGCGGGCGCCCGGCGAAAGAGGTCAGATGCGCCAGGATCGAATCCGAGGCGCCGGAATCGCGCCGCTTGATCATGGCGATCCGCTGATCGGGCCGCGCCACCATCGCCAAGAGATGCAGGGCCGAGCCATCCAGCGCCACCACCGATTTCGCCGCCTTGTAGCGCGCGATCTGCACCTCGATCGGGTGTTTCTGCGGGTGGAAAATGTCGTAACCCTGGGACGCAAGCAGGGTCTCGATCTGCTCTTCTTCCAGCACACCGCCGCGCACCGCCGAAAGGCCGGAGCGTGAAATATAAATCTTTTCAGGCCCTTCCGCCGCGATCTTCAAAGCGAAACGCGATTGCATGAAGGCCCGGAAGGCGGGCGTTCCCGCGGCCAAAGTGCCGATGCCAAAGCCCTGGCCCGGCACGTGCAGCTCTTCCACACGGGTCGGTTGCGTCACCACGCGGAAGGGCAGGTCGATCCCCAAAAGCCCCATGAAGGTCTTGTGAAAGGCCGAAAGCTCCACCGCCTCGCCCTCCTCCTCCGCGTCGCGCTTGGAGATATAGACGATGCCATCCAACCCTGAAACCGCATCCAGCCCCCAAAGCCGGTTGGTCGATTCCACCAGGAAGTGCCCGAAATGATTGAGCAAAACCCCGGCCCAAAGCCAGCGCCCGGGCAAGGTCGCAACCGGCGCCGGGCAGGCGTCGGGCGGGGTCATCAGCGCACGGCCACGCCAAAGCACGGCCTCGTGCACATAGGCGCCGGTCGCATCGAAGACACCGGCGGGCTGCACCAGCTCTGCCGAGGTGGAGGTCGCGATGACCGCATCCGGCACCTTGCGCATACCCCAGGACCAGCCGCCGCCCGGCTGCGGCGCCTTCAACGGATCATCCTGGGTTTTCAACTTGGCCATGGCGCGCCCCTCGTCGGCAGCTTGCATGCCGTCTCTTGCGATTTCATGAACATCATGCCGGAAACCCGGGGCCCCGGCAAGATTTCCGCGTCCTCACAAGCCGTTGACCGGCACTTTCAGCATCGGCCGCCCCGAGGCATCCTTCGGGATCTCGCCCGCGCGCATATTGACCTGCAGCGAGGGCAGGATCAGTTTCGGCATGGCCAGCGTCTTGTCGCGCGCCTCGCGCATGGCGATGAACTCCGCCCGCGTGCGACCGGCGAGGTGGATGTTATGGGCGCGCTCTTCGGCCACCGTGGTCTCCCATTTGATGTCACGGCCGTTCGGGCCGTAGTCGTGGCACATGAAAAGCCGCGTGTCACCGGGCAGGGCGAGGATGCGCTGCATGGAATCGTAAAGCGCGCCCGCATCGCCGCCCGGAAAATCCGCCCGCGCCGAGCCGCCATCGGGCATGAACAGCGTGTCGCCGACAAAGGCCGCATCGCCCGCGACATGGGTCATGCAGGCCGGCGTATGGCCCGGCGTGTGCATCGCGAGCACCGACAGCGTGCCGACCTGGTAGGTGTCGCCGTCCTGGAACAGCGCGTCGAACTGGCTGCCGTCGCGCTGAAACTCCGTCCCCTCGTTGAAGATTTTCCCGAAAACCTCTTGCACAACAGTGATTTGCGCGCCGATCCCGATCTTGCCGCCAAGCGCGTTCTGGATATAGGGCGCGGCCGAGAGGTGGTCGGCATGGACATGCGTCTCAATCAGCCATTCCAGCTGCAGCCCGTTGTCGCGGATATGGGCGATCAGCTGGTCGGCATGGGCGGTGGTGATGCGGCCTGCGGCATAGTCGATGTCCATCACCGAGTCGATGATGGCGCAAGCGGTCGAGCCCGGGTCGCGCAGCACATGGCTGATCGTGTTGGTGGCGGGATCGAAGAAACTGTCGACCTGGGGATGCATGGGCGGCCTCCGTTTGCCTCAGGATAGCGCGGAGGTCATGGGCCTGGCAATCGGCGCGTGGGCGCTGCGGCAAAAGGCGTAAGGCATTCCGGCGCCTGGGGAAAACAAGGAATGAACCTGTCGCCGCGCGGGGATTTTCGCAGAAAATCCGTTGGGTCTGGGGATGGGCGCGCGGGGTGCAGGTTTATCTTATAATCAGCATTATGTCATTTAAACATGTCTGCGCAGCAGGTAGATGTCCATGATCCAACCATGCTCCGCCCGTGCCGCGGCCCGTGCCGCCACGATCTGCGGCCCCACCTCGGCCAAATCGCCTGCGATCAGGATCTCTTCCTTCATGCCGACATAGGCGCCCCACCAGATGGAAATCCCCGTCGGATCAAGGCTTTGAAAGCTGCAATTGCCGTCCAGCATGATGACGGCGCTGTCGGCGCCCAAAGGCCAGCCCTGGCGCAGCTGGCGGCCCGTGGTAATCACCACCGACGCGCCGATTTCGTTCAGCGTGATGCCATGCGCCGCCGTCAGCACCTGGATCGAGGTCAGCCCCGGCACGACCCGCACCGCAGCGCCGAGCCTTTGCGCAATGCGCAAGGTGCTGTCGTAAAGCGACGGATCGCCCCAGACCAGCAGCGCCACCTCGCGCACGCCGGGATGTTGGGTAATCGTTGCCGCCCAGACGCCCGCGATCGCATCATGCCAGGCGTTCACGCCGTCCTCATAATCGCCGCTCGCATCACGCACCGGCAGGTCGAATTCCGCGATGGCGACCTTTTCCACCAGCACCGCATCGCAAATCTGCCGCCGCAGATCGGCCAGGTCAGCCTTGCTCTCGCCCTTGCGCGGGATCAGGATCAGGTCGGCGC
>CAMFIX010000491.1 GCA_945952425.1 uncultured Pseudorhodobacter sp.
TACACACTGCATATCGTCGGCAGCGTCAGATGTGTATAAGAGACAGATGAAAAGGTGAGCGATGTTCCAGACTTTCGACAGTCATGCCTCGCCGGACCAGGGGCCAGGGCGGCTTGCGGCGCTGCGGGCGCGCCTGGCGGCAGAGGGGCTGGCGGGCTTCCTCGTGCCAAGGGCGGATGTTCACCAGGGCGAATATGTCACGGCGCGCGACGAAAGGTTGCAGTGGCTGACAGGCTTCACCGGCTCGGCCGGGTTTGCCGTGGTCTTGCCGGATGTGGCGGGGGTCTTCATCGACGGGCGCTATCGCACGCAGGTCAAGGGTCAGGTCGATCTGGCGCATTTCACCCCGGTACCCTGGCCCGAGGTCAAGGCGGGGGACTGGCTGCGCGAGAAGCTGGCCTCGGGGGTCGTGGGCTTTGACCCCTGGCTGCATACGGCGGACGAGGTGGCGAGGATCGAGGCGGCGCTTGAGGGCTCGGGCGTGGCTTTGAAAGCTGTCGCCAACCAGGTCGATGCGATCTGGCCGGATCAGCCGGGGCCGGTGGTGGGGCGGGTTTTCGTCCATCCGATGGAGTTCGCCGGGGAAAGCGCGGCCTCGAAGCGCGCGCGGCTGGCCGAGGGTTTGCGGGCGGCAGGCCAGGATCACGCAGTCATCACCCTGCCCGATTCGATCTGCTGGCTTTTGAACATCCGCGGCTCGGACGTGCCGAAAAACCCGGTGGTGCAGGGGTTTGCGATCCTCTCCGCCGAGGGCGCGGTGCGGCTTTTCGTCGATGCCGCCAAGCTGGATGACGGCGTGCGAGCGCATCTGGGCGATGTGACGGTCGAAGACCCTGCGGGCTTCGAGGCCGCGCTGCGGGGGCTTGCGGGCAAGGTGCGGGTGGACCGGGGGACGGCGCCCTTTGCGGTCTCGGGGCTTGTGGGGGAATGCGTCTGGGGCGACGACCCCTGCCGCCTGCCCAAGGCGCGCAAGAATGCGGCCGAGCTGTCGGGGATGCGCGCCGCCCATCTGAGGGATGCCGCCGCCATGGTGGAGTTCCTGGCCTGGCTCGACAGCCCGGCGCGGGGCAAGACCGAGATCGACGTGGTGGTCGCGCTGGAGGGGTTCCGCCGGGCCTCGAATGCCTTCCACGACATCTCTTTCGACACGATCTGCGGGGCGGGGCCGAATGGGGCCATCATGCATTACCGCGTGACCGAAGAAAGCAACCGGACGATCGAAGAGAACTCGCTGCTGCTGGTGGACTCGGGGGCGCAATATCTGGACGGGACGACCGACATCACCCGCACAGTGGCCATCGGCGATCCGGGGGAGGAGGCGCGGGAGTGCTATACCCGCGTGCTGCAGGGCATGATCGCGATTTCCAGGCTGCGCTGGCCGCGGGGGCTGGCGGGGCGGGATCTGGACCCCGTGGCGCGCTATCCGCTTTGGGTGCATGGCCAGGATTTCGACCATGGCACCGGACATGGCGTCGGGGCCTTCCTGTCGGTGCATGAGGGTCCGCAGCGGCTGTCACGCATCAGCGAGGTGCCTTTCGAGCCCGGGATGATCCTGTCGAACGAGCCCGGCTATTACCGCGAAGGCGCCTTCGGCATCCGGCTGGAGAACCTGATCGTGGTGGAAGAGGCGCCCGCCCTGGGCGACAAGCGCGACCAATTGTCCTTTGAAACCCTGACCTTCGTGCCGCTGGACCGCAGGCTGGTGGTTGCGGCGCGGCTCTCTCCGGGCGAGCGCGACTGGCTGAACGCCTATCATGCGCAGGTGCTGGAGGTGGTGGGGCCCCGGGTCTCGGAAGGCGCGCGGGGCTGGCTGGAGGCGGCCTGCGCGGCGATCTGAGCGGGGCTTGACCCGGGACGCCTTGGGGAAACCTCAGCCCGCGGCGGCCGTCTCGCGAATGCGTTGCACCATGGCGCGCAGCCCGTTCGAGCGCTGCGACGAGAGGTGCTCGTTCAACCCCAGCCGGCCGAGCTCGGCGGGGGCATCGACGGACAGAACCTCCGCCAGCGTCAGCCCGGAATAGAGCGCATGCAGGATCGCGATCAGCCCCGAGACGATCAGCGCATCCGAGGCGCCCTGGAAGTCGAAGCGGCCGTTCTCGATGACGGGGCGCAGCCAGACCTGGCTCGCGCAGCCCTGGACCTTGAGCGCGGGCACGCGGAAGGCCTCGTCCAGCGCGGGCATCGCCTTGCCGAGCTCGATCACATGGCGGTAGCGGTCCTCCCAATCGTCGAGGAAGGCGAAGGTCTCGGCAAGCTCTTCGAATGCGGGCGTGGACATCGGGGCACCTCCGGGGCTTCAGTTACGCCGGGGGGGCGGCGAGGTAAAGAGGGCTGGCTTGGGGGGCTGGCTTGCGCTAAGCCCTAGGCGA
This sequence comes from uncultured Pseudorhodobacter sp., assembly GCA_945952425.1. GTDB lineage: Bacteria > Pseudomonadota > Alphaproteobacteria > Rhodobacterales > Rhodobacteraceae > Stagnihabitans. The sequence goes on from CAMFIX010000491.1 coordinate 2,370, forward strand.
CGGCAGGAGATGGACATGCAGCGGCGGTTGGTTCTGTGGGGCGGTGTGCTGGCCTTGGCGGCCTGCGGGGGGCGGCTGAACCCGTTCAACTGGTTCAGGCGGCGGCCGCAGGTGGTGGACGAGACGGGCTTCACCGCGCCTGCCGATCCGCGCGGGCTGATGGCGCGGGTGGTCTCGGTCAAGGTCGATCAGACCTCGACCGGGGTGATCCTGCGGGCGACGGGGCTGCCGCCGATGCAGGGCTACAACGATGCCGAGCTGGTGGGGCTGCCGGTCGACGAGAAGGGCGTGAAGACCTTCGAGTTTCGCGTGGCCGCGCCGGTGACGCCGACAGGCCCGGGGCCGGAGCGCAGCCGCGAGATCACCGTGGCCGTGGCGCTGAGCAATTTCCAGCTGCAGGAGATTTCGTCGCTGCGGGTGGCGGCGGCGGAGAATGCGGTGGTGGTGCGGCTTTGATTGGGTGAATTTCGGGGGTTTGAATTTTCTGCGAAAATTCGGATGCGGCGCTGCGCCGTCGGCGCAAATTTTCGCAGAAAATTTGGGGGGAAGTGGCAGCCCGTAGGGGAGTCGAACCCCTCTTACCTGGTTGAAAACCAGGTGTC
>CAMFIX010000492.1 GCA_945952425.1 uncultured Pseudorhodobacter sp.
GGAGCGTCGAAAATCCCGCCATCCCGTCCTCCTTAGGTCAAACCGGCCTGCAACAGGGCCGACACCACGTTCTGCCCCACCCGCGCCTCTGCCGCCGGATGGGTCCGCCGATATTGGGCGACCGAAAATCCCGGTTGCCGCCGTTTCAAATCTTCCGCCGCATCCCGCGCCTCTTGCCCGCGGCCCAGGTGATGCAAGGCGCAAATCTTCACCCGCAGCGACGAGGTATGCCGGTCGTTGCGCACCAGGGACCGATCCGCAAAGTCCAGGGCGCGGGTCCAGTCCTCGGCCGCAAGGTAAGCGGTCGAGGCCATCGAGTCGTAGAAATACCCGAACGGATCGACCGGAGAGAGCCGGATCGCCTGTTCCGCCCGCGAGACCGCCGCCGCCCCGTCGTCGCGATAGGCCGCCAGGACCGAAGACAACAGCCAGGCGAGGCTTTCGTTCGGGTTCAGGTCCAGCGCGGCGTCGAAACGGTGGGCGGCGGTGTCCAGCCGCTGGAAGAGGTTGTTCATCACCACCCCGTCGATGGTCAAGGCAAAGGGGTTGTCCGGGTCGATGGTCAGCGCCTCTTCGGTCGCGGCCATCGCCCGGCCGGCATCGCGCAGACTGTCGTCCGACCAGCCGTTGAAGATCGACATGACATACCATTCCGCCAGCCAGGCATGGGCCTCGGGGACTTGCGGCGCGCGGCGGATCGCCTCTTCGATCAGCTCGCGCGATTTGGAAAAGGACGAGAGCCGCAGTTCGTGCATCATCCCCACCCCGGCGATCAGCGGATGGTGATCGGCCAGCGACTTCAGGCTGCGGCCGCGGGCATGGGTCAAAGCCTCGGTCGCGACCGACCGACCGATGGCGCGCACGATCTCGGCCACCGCCTCGCTGTCGGGCGTCAGGAAATCGGCCATCGCGCCTTGCGCCTGCCGCGTCCAGAGGATGCGCCCGGTCGCCGCATCGACGCAATCGGCATCCAGCACCACCCGCTCGCCCAGCACCCGCAGGCTGCCCAACACGCAGTAATCCACCGACAGGGCCCGTTTCAGCCGCGCCATATCCGGCCGCTGCGCCGAAATCTCGCGCGCGGACAGGTGCGAGATCACCGTCAGCAAGGGGCTGCGCGACAGCGCCCGGCAGATCTCTTCGGCCAGCCAGTCGCCCAGGACGGTATGGATCGCCTCGCCCGCCACGAGGCGAAAGGGCAGGACCGCGATGGCCGGCAGGATCGTCCGGGCGGCGGCGGGCGGAGGCCCCCCGCGCAGCAGCGCGAAATACTGGTCCGGCGCCTGGCGGATGCCCTGCAGCCAGTGGTTGAAGTCGTCGTCGCGGATGTCGATGCCTTCCAGGAACTCCCCGGCCGAGGGCGCCCCGCTGAATTCGACCTTCGACAGGTCCAGCGTGATATCGGTGTTGTCGACGCTGAGCAGCTCGTCGAAGGCGCCGCACATCTCGGCCCGCAGCTTGGACAGCGCCGTCCGCAGGCTCTGCCGCCCCCCGTCATGCGCCGAGGCGCCCCAGAGCATGTTCAACAGCCAGGACCGCGTCCGCTTGCCGCCATTGGCCGTGGCCAGCAGCGCGAACATCGCGCGGTGCTTGGCGGGGCGAATCTCGAACGCGCCGCCGGGGCCGGTGCCCCGGACGCTGCAGGCGCCGAAAAGGTTGATCTGCAATTGTTTGGTCATCGGCGGGCTCGCCCTCTCTCCTCAAATTGTGAACGCAGCCTCGGCATCCGGCAAGGCCTTTGACGCTTTTTTAACAGCCGCTCTGCGAGGTCGGGACCAAGGGCCCTGCAAAGCGGGGTGGAAGGATAGATGTCAGGAATTGAGATGCGTGATGGTTATGGCCTGTCCCGCGGCGCAGATGCGTCGTCCCCGGCGCGCGTGCGGGACGTGGCGGATTTTCAAAACCGCTGGGCCGAGTTCCGCCCCTTTGCCGCCCGTGCCCTGCGCGGCCCCGTGCTGTCGCCCGAAGAGGCCGATACGCTGGCCTGGATGATCGAGGTGATGGATCGCATCGGCGCCCGCGACGTGGCCGACGCGCCCCCCCGCGGCGAAGAGGGCGACTGCCGACCCTGAGCGCCCCCATCCCGGCGCATCTGCACTTGAATCCCGCCTGCGAAAGCGCGATGTGATTGGGGCTGAACAGGAGAGTTCCCATGCCCCATTACCGTTCCCGCACGACGACCCATGGCCGCAACATGGCCGGCGCCCGCGGCCTCTGGCGCGCGACGGGCATGAAGGACGGCGACTTCGGCAAGCCGATCATCGCGGTGGTGAACTCGTTCACCCAATTCGTGCCGGGTCACGTCCACCTCAAGGACATGGGCCAGCTGGTCGCGCGCGAGATCGAGGCGGCAGGCGGTGTCGCCAAAGAGTTCAACACGATTGCCGTCGATGACGGGATCGCGATGGGCCATGACGGGATGCTCTATTCTTTGCCCTCGCGCGAGCTGATCGCCGACAGCGTCGAATACATGGTCAACGCCCATTGCGCCGATGCGATGGTCTGCATTTCCAACTGCGACAAGATCACGCCGGGCATGCTGATGGCCGCCATGCGGCTGAACATCCCTTGCGTCTTCGTGAGCGGTGGCCCGATGGAGGCCGGCAAGGTCGTCATCAAGGGCAAGGAGGTTGCGCTGGACCTTGTGGACGCCATGGTCTCGGCGGCGGATGATTCCTATACCGACGAAGAGGTCGAGGCGATCGAGAAGGCCTCTTGCCCGACCTGCGGCAGCTGCTCGGGCATGTTCACCGCCAATTCGATGAACTGCCTGACCGAGGCCCTGGGCCTCTCGCTGCCCGGCAACGGCTCGACGCTCGCCACCCATATCGACCGCAAGCGTCTGTTCGTCGAGGCGGGGCATCTGATCGTCGACATCACCAAGCGCTGGTACGAACAGGAAGACGCCTCCGTCCTGCCGCGCAACATCGCGACCAAGCAAGCCTTTGAAAACGCCAGGGCTTTGGGC
>CAMFIX010000493.1 GCA_945952425.1 uncultured Pseudorhodobacter sp.
GATCATGCCTAGTCTCGTGGGCTCGGAGATGTGTATAAGAGACAGGCCCTGGTGCGCAATGAGGCCGCCGGGATCGAGCGGCTGGTCGAGATCATGGCGCGGCTGCGCGACCCGGAAGGTGGCTGCCCCTGGGACTTGGAACAGACCTTCGCCACCATCGCGCCCTATACGGTCGAAGAGGCCCATGAGGTCGCCGATGCGATCCAGCGCGAAGCCTGGGACGAGCTGCCGGGCGAGCTCGGCGATCTGCTCTTTCAATCGGTCTTTCATGCCCGGATGGCGGAAGAGGCGGGGATGTTCGCCTTTGCGGATGTGGTGCGGGCGATCTCGGACAAGATGATCGCGCGCCATCCGCATGTCTTCGGGTCAGAGTCCAACCAGAAGTCGGCGGAGCAGCAGACGAAGGATTGGGAGACCTTGAAGTCGGCAGAGCGCGGGAAGGCGCGCGTGCTGGACGGCGTGGCCCTGGGGCTGCCGGCGCTGACGCGGGCGGTCAAGCTGCAGAAACGCGCGGCGCGGGTGGGGTTCGACTGGCCGACGACCGGCGAAGTGCTGGAGAAGCTGCGCGAAGAGGTGGCCGAACTCGTCGAGGCGCGCGACAGGCTGACCGCAACCCAGGTCGAGGAGGAATTCGGCGACCTGCTTTTCGTGATGGCCAACCTCGCCCGGCACATGGGGGTGGACCCGGAAGGCGCCTTGCGCGGGGCCAATGCCAAGTTCACCCGGCGGTTCGGCAAGATCGAGGATTGGCTGGCCGAAGCGGGCAAGACGCCTGCGGAAAGCGACCTGGCCGAAATGGATGGCCTGTGGAACCGCGCCCGGGCGGAGGACAAACTGCGCGGCTGAGGGGGGCGCGATTTTTCGGCGAAAAATCGGGCGCGGGCGGAAAAGTGTTTTGGTCAACTATTGACCCGGGCGCGGGCTTCGGCGATGAGAGGTCATTCCCGACAAAAGGACTCAGTCATGCTGCGCCTCTCGCTCCTCTCTCTTCTCGCCGCCCTGCCCGCCATGGCGGACGAGGTCAATGTTTATTCCCACCGCCAGCCCGAACTGATCCAGCCGCTTCTGGACAAGTTCACCGCCGAGACCGGCATCACGGTGAATGTCGCCTTCGTCGACAAGGGGATGGCCGAACGGCTGAAGGCGGAAGGCGCGCGCTCGCCGGCCGATCTGGTGCTGACGGTCGACATCGGCCGGATGATGGAGCTGGTGAATGCCGATGTGCTGCAGCCGGTGGACGACCCCGCGCTGGACAAGAACATCCCGGCCGAATACCGCGATCCGGGCAAGCTGTGGTTCGGCCTGACGACGCGCTCGCGCGTGGTCTATGCCAGCAAGGAGCGGGTCCAGCCGGGCGAGGTCACGACCTATGAAGCGCTGGTCGATCCGAAGTGGAAGGGGCGGCTTTGCATGCGCTCGGGCCTGGCGGATTACAATGTCGCGCTGACCGCGGCCTATCTGGTGCATCATGGCGCGGCCGAGACCAAGACCTGGCTGGAGGGTCTGAAGGCCAATCTCGCCCGCAAGCCGCAGGGCAACGACCGCGACCAGGCCAAGGCGATCTGGGCGGGCGAATGCGACATCGCGCTGGGGAATACCTATTACATGGGCCAGATGCTGGCCGATCCCGAGCAGAAGGATTGGGCCAATGCGGTCAATGTCGTCTTCCCGGTCTTCGAGGGCGGCGGGGCGCATATGAACATCTCGGGCGTCGCGATGACCAAATCGGCCCCGAACAAGGCCGCGGCGCTGAAGCTGATGGAATGGCTGGCCTCGGACGAGGCGCAGAAGATCTATGCCGAGACCAACCACGAATTCCCGGTGGAACCCGGCGTCGAACGCTCGGCCCTGGTGCAAAGCTGGGGCACGTTCACGCCCGACAGCCTGCCGCTGGCCGATATCGCCAAGGCGCGCGGCGATGCGGTCAAGCTGATCGAAGCGGTGGATTTCGACAACTGAGGTCGCCGCAAGGTCACGGTCGGGGGATTTCCGCGCGGAAATTTCCTGACCGGATGGACAAATCAACCTGAAGATGTTCACTTGTGGGGCGAACAGTTCGACCTCACAGGAAACAGACATGGCCAAGGCACCGCGCAAGATCATCATCGACACCGATCCGGGCCAGGACGATGCCTTTGCCATATTGCTGGCGCTGGCGAGCCCGGAGGAGCTGGAGGTGCTTGGCGTCTGCGCGGTGGCGGGCAATGTGCCCCTGGCGCTGACCGAGCGCAATGCGCGCATCATCTGCGAGCTGGCGGGGCGGACCGATGTTCCGGTCTTTGCGGGCTGCGACCGGCCCCTGGTGCGCAAGCTGGTGACGGCGGAGCATGTGCATGGCAAGACGGGCCTTGACGGGCCAGTGATGGACGAGCCGAAGATGGCGCTGGACCCGCGGCATGCGGTGGATTTCATCATCGAGACCCTGCGCGCCGAACCCGCCGGCACGGTGACCCTGTGCCCGCTGGGGCCCCTGACCAATATCGCGACGGCCTTCCAACGTGCGCCGGATGTGGTTGAAAAGGTGCGCGAAATCGTTCTGATGGGCGGGGCTTACTTCGAGGTGGGCAACATCACGCCCGCGGCGGAGTTCAACATCTATGTCGATCCAGAGGCGGCCGACATCGTCTTTCGCGCCGGCGCGCCCATCGTCGTCATGCCTTTGGACGTGACGCACAAGGTCTTGACCACGCGGGCGCGGGTGGATGCGATCCGGGCTTTGGGGACGCGGGTCGGCCAGGTCTGCGCCGATTGGGCGGATTTCTTCGAGCGGTTCGACGTGGCGAAATACGGCTCGGAGGGCGGGCCTTTGCATGACCCCTGCGTGGTGGCCTATCTGCTGGAGCCCGATCTTTTCTCGGGGCGGCTGGTGAATGTGGAGATCGAGACGGGGTCGGAGCTGACCTTGGGGATGACGGTCGCGGATTGGTGGGGGGTGACGGAGCGCAAGGCCAATGC
>CAMFIX010000494.1 GCA_945952425.1 uncultured Pseudorhodobacter sp.
GGGCTGCCCGACCGGGCGCGGCTGGCCCGCTTCGGCGGCGACGAATTCGTGCTGATGGTGCCCGATTGCACCCCGGCCGAAGCCGCGATCCTGGCCGATGAACTCCGCGCCCGCTTCCATGCGCCCCTGGATTTCAGCCGGCGCAACAGCACGATTTCCTGCTGCATCGGCATCGGCATCTTTCCCTTCGACGCCCGCAGCGCCGAGGGCCTGCTGCGCTGCGCCGACCTTGCCATGTACGAGGCCAAGTCGCTGGGCCGCGGCCAGATCCAGCGCTATTCGCCCGAGCTGTCGCGCCGGACCGAGCGGCGCAATGCCGTCCGCCACGCCATCCAGCGCGCCCTGGTCTCCGGCGGTTTCCAGATCGCCCTGCAGCCGAAATTCGACCTTGCACAGCTGACCCGACCGATCGGGGCCGAGGTCTTGCTGCGGCTGACCGACCCCGAGCTTGGCACGCTGGCGCCTTCGGAATTCATCGCCGTGGCCGAGACCCAGGATCTGATCCCCGCCATCGACCGCGAGGTGGTGCGCATGGTGGCCGCCCTGCGCGCCGCATGGTGGGACGAGGGGATCGAGCTGCCCTTGTCGGTCAACCTCTCGCCCATGACGCTGCAGGGGCCGGGTTTCGGCGACCTTCTGGATGCGCTGCTGCAGCTGGCGGCCAAGGGCGGGCTGATGATCGAGGTGACCGAGACCTCGCTGATGGGCCGCCTGTCGGAGGTGCGCGACACGCTGCACCTCTTGCGCCACAACGGGGTGGGCATCGCCATCGACGATTTCGGCATCGGCCATTCCTCGCTGTCTTACCTGCAAAGCCTGCCGATCCAGGAGCTGAAGATCGACCGCTCCTTCGTGGCGGGGCTGGAGGCGCGGGCGGGGATGGAGGGCAAGTCCAATGCCATCGTCCGCGCCATCCTCGCCATGGCCGAGGCCCTGGGGATCGAGACCATCGCCGAGGGGGTCGAGACGACCGAGCAGGCCAACTGGCTGATGGACCAGGGCTGTTCGCGGGCGCAGGGCTTTCTGCTGGGCCGCCCTGTCGATCCGCAGGAATTCCGCCGCATCTACCTGACCCCCTCCGACCCGGGAGCCGCCCCATGAACCCGCCGACGTCCACCCATCACCCGGAATCGCTCGAAGCCCGCGTGATCTGGCTGCATGACGTCGGCGGGCTGGCCGCGCGCGAAATCGCCTGGCGGCTGGGCGTGCCCGAGGCGCGGGTCGAGAAGATCCTGTCCGCCGCGCGCCCGGGCCTGGCCGCGGTCATCACGCCCGAGGCCGATGCGCAGGGCGCGGCCGAGCTCTCGCGCCATCTCGTCCGGCGCTGGGGCCTGCAGTCGCTGGTGATCGCGGCGCCGCTGACGCCGGCCGAAACCGCGATGGAGACGGTCTCGCGCGCGGGGGCCGCTTTCCTCGCCGACGAAATCCGCGCGCCGGGGCAGGGGCGGCTGATCGGCCTGTCGCATGGCCGCACCATCGCGGGCGCCGCCGCCGCCATTCCGCGCATCCGGGCGGGCCATGTGCGCTTCGTCTCGCTTTTGGGCGACCTGACCGCCCGCCGCGCCGCCTATCCGCACGAGGTGATGTACACGCTCGCCCGCAGGCTGGGCGCCGAGGCCTTCATCATGCCCGCCCCGCTGTACATGCCCTCGCGCGCCGAGAAAGAGGTGCTGGAGCAGATCTCCTTCATCCGCGACATCCAGGAGCTGCAGGCCCAGGCCGATACTCTGATCCTGGGCATCGGCCAGGCCGATCCCGACAGCCAGCTTCTGTCGATGGGCATGGTCGAAAAGCCGGCGCTGGAGGCGCTGATGGCGGCCGGTGCCGCGGGCGAGATCATGGGCCGCTTCATCGACGACCTCGGCCACGAGATCGCCTCGGACCTGACGGCCCGCACCGTCTCGCCCGCCATCGAAAGCCTGCGCGGTCGGCGCGTGGTGGGGATGGCCGGCGGCGAGGGCAAGGTGCGGGCGATCAAGGCCGTGCTGAACGCCGGGCTGCTGACCGAGCTGGTGACCGACCTCGCCACCGCCGAGGCGCTGGGCTAGGTCGGGGGAGACCAACACGGGGCGGAGAGTCGGGGCAGGCCCCGACCTACGGCATTCATCGGCCCCGCATGCGGAGCGCAAATCCCCGTAGGTCGGGGGATACCCCGACTCTTGCACGGACCACCGCGGGGCGCAGAGGCGGGGCAGGCCCCGACCTACGACCTCCCCCTATTTGTGGGCGATCAGCTTCGTCCCCCAAACCCCCTTGCCAGACCGTTCCCCTTGTTGCATGCTCGTTCAACAAGGAGCGTCCTTCATGACCGAAGCCTCGCCGATCCGCGTCGAAGAGCCCGTCTTCATCCCGCTCGCCGATGGCACGCGGCTGGCGGCCAAGCTCTGGCGGCCGCAGACCGACACCCCGGTCCCGGCGGTGCTGGAATACCTGCCCTACCGCTTTCGCGACGGCACAAGGGGGCGGGACCAGGCGATGCATGGCTGGCTCGCGGGGCAGGGTTATGCCTGCCTGCGGGTCGACATCAGGGGCATGGGGGAAAGCACCGGGGCGCTGCATGACGAGTACAGCGCGCAAGAGCTGGCGGATGGCGTCGATCTCGTCGCCTGGATCGCCGCGCAGCCCTGGTGCGACGGGCAGGTCGCGATGATCGGCATCAGCTGGTCGGGCTTCAACGCGCTGCAGATCGCGGCGCTGCAGCCCCCCGCGCTGAAGACCGTGATCCCGGTGGGTTTTACCGACGACCGCTATGCCACCGATGTGCATTATGTCGGCGGGCTGATCTCGAAGGACAATTTCGACTGGTCGGCAACGATGCTGGCGCAGAACGACCTGCCGCCCGACCCGGCCACCTTCGGCCCCGGCTGGCGCGCGGAATGGCTGAAGCGGGCGGAGGTCAACACCCCTGTCTCTTATACACATCTGACGCTGCCGACGATATGCAGTGTGTA
>CAMFIX010000495.1 GCA_945952425.1 uncultured Pseudorhodobacter sp.
ATCCAGACCCGCGGCGATGATGACGGCCTGCAGCAGGTAAGGGTTGGCCGCGCCATCGGGCAGCCGCAGCTCGAACCGGCCGGGGCCGGGGACGCGCACCATATGGGTGCGGTTGTTGCCGGTCCAGGTCACGGTATTCGGCGCCCAGGTCGCGCCCGACGAGGTCCGCGGCGCGTTGATGCGCTTGTAGCTGTTGACCGTCGGGTTGCAGATCGCGGCCAGCGCGCTCGCGTGCTTCATGATGCCGCCGAGGAAGTTGCGGCCCTGGTCCGAGAGCGACAGCTCCTTGGTCTTGTCGGCGAAAGCGTTGGTCTTGCCGTCCAGGCTCCAGACCGAGATATGGGCATGGCAGCCCGAGCCGGTCAGGCCCTTGAAGGGCTTGGGCATGAAGGTCGCCCGCAGCCCGTGCTTTTCGGCGACCGAGCGCATCATGAACTTGAAGAACGAATGCTTGTCGGCCGTCTGCAACGCGTCGTCGTATTTCCAGTTCATCTCGAACTGGCCCACGGCGTCCTCGTGGTCGTTCTGATAGGCCTCCCAGCCGAGCTCCAGCATGTAATCGCAGACTTCCGCGATCACGTCATAGCGGCGCATGACCGCCTGCTGGTCGTAGCAGGGCTTTTCGGCGGTATCGAGCGGGTCGGAGACAGCGGTGCCGGCCTGGTTCAGGATGAAGAACTCGGGCTCGACCCCGGTTTTCACCCGCAGACCTTCCTTGGCGGCCTCGGCCACCAGACGCTCCAGCACGTTGCGGGGCGCTTGGGCCAGCAGCTGGTTTTCCATCGTGGCGCGGGCGGCGACCCAGGCGACTTCTTTCTTCCAGGGCAGCTGGATGGCGCTGTCGGGATCGGGCACCGCCATCATGTCGGGGTGGGCGGGCGTCAGGTCGAGCCAGGTGGCAAAACCCGCAAAGCCCGCGCCATCCTCGGCCATTTCGTTGATCGCTTGCGTCGGCACGAGTTTCGCGCGCTGCGCCCCGAACAGGTCGGTGTAGCTGATCATGAAATACTTGACGCCCTTTTCCTTGGCCCATTTGGCAAGGTCTCTGGCCATGGTCTTACTCCTGTTGGATTTTTTGGGTCCGGGGCATTGAACGCCCCGGTGTTGTTCTTCAGAAACCGTTGCGGCCGGGCACCCAGTTCGTCCCCGCCAGCGGCACGCCCGCCATGGCCGCCGCCTCGATGGTCAGCGCGCAGAGATCTTCGGGCTCCAGGTTGTGCAGATGGTTCTTGCCGCAGGCCCGCGCGATGGTCTGCGCCTCCAGCGTCATCACCTTCAGATAGTTCTTCAGGCGACGGCCGCCGAGCTCGGGGTTGAAGCGGCTGAAGAGGTTGGGGTCTTGCGTCGTGATGCCCGCCGGGTCTTTGCCCTCGTGCCAGTCGTCATAGGCGCCCGCGGTGGTGCCGAGCTTGCGGTATTCGTCCTCCAAGGCCGGGTCGTTGTCGCCAAGGGCGATCAGGGCCGCGGTGCCGATGGCCACGGCATCCGCGCCAAGCGCCATGGCCTTGGCCACATCGGCGCCCGAACGGATGCCGCCCGAGACGATCAGCTGCACCTTGCGATGCATGCCGAGGTCTTGCAGCGCCTTCACCGCTTGCGGGATGCAGGCCAGGATCGGCATGCCGACGTTTTCGATGAAGACGTCCTGCGTGGCCGCCGTGCCGCCCTGCATGCCGTCCAGCACGACCACATCCGCCCCCGCCTTCACGGCCAGCGCCGTGTCGTAATAGGGCCGTGCGCCGCCGACCTTCACATAGATCGGCTTCTCCCAATCGGTGATCTCGCGGATTTCCAGGAGCTTGATCTCCAGGTCATCGGGGCCGGTCCAGTCGGGGTGACGGCAGGCGCTGCGCTGGTCGATGCCCTTGGGGAGGTTCCGCATATTCGCCACGCGGTCGGAGATCTTTTGGCCGAGCAGCATCCCGCCGCCGCCGGGCTTGGCGCCCTGGCCGACCACGACTTCGATGGCGTCCGCGCGGCGCAGGTCATCGGGGTTCATGCCGTAGCGGCTGGGAAGGTATTGATAGACCAGGGTTTTCGAATGGCCGCGCTCTTCTTCCGTCATGCCGCCGTCGCCGGTGGTGGTCGAGGTGCCCGCGGCGCTCGCACCGCGCCCCAGGGCCTCTTTCGCCGGGCCGGAGAGGGCGCCGAACGACATCCCCGCGATGGTCACCGGAATGTCCAGGTGGATCGGCTTCTTGGCATAACGGGTGCCGAGCCAGACGTCGGTCGCACATTTCTCGCGGTAGCCTTCCAGCGGGTAACGCGAAATGGACGCGCCCAGGAACAGCAGGTCGTCGAAATGCGGCAGCTTGCGCTTGGACCCGCCGCCGCGGATGTCGTAGATGCCGGTCGCCGCCGCCCGGCGAATCTCGGCGTTCACATCGTTCGAGAAGGTCCAGCTTTGCTTGGGCGGAGTATGGGGAAAGTCGCTCATCTGGGCCTCAATACGCGGCAGCGTTGTCGATGTTGAAGTTGTAAAGCTTGCGGGCCGAGCCATAGCGCTTGAACTCTTCCGGCTTCGCCTTGTGGTCCGCCTCGCCGCGCTTCAAGAGGTCGGCGAGCAGCGCCAGGTGTTCCGGCCGCATCTCTTTTTCGATGCAATCCGCACCCAGCGACTTCACCGAGCCGCGCACGAACAGCCGCGCCTCGTAAAGCGAGTCGCCCAAAGCGTCGCCCGCGTCGCCCAGCACCACCATGTTGCCCGATTGCGCCATAAAGCAGCTCATATGGCCGACGTTGCCATGGACCACGATGTCGATGCCCTTCATCGAGATGCCGCAGCGCGACGAAGCATTGCCCTTGATGACCAAGAGCCCGCCCCGCCCGGTAGCGCCCGCGTATTGCGAGGCGTCGCCGTCGATGATGACGGTGCCCGACATCATGTTCTCGGCCACGCCCGGCCCGGCCGAGCCCTTGATGCGGATCGTCGCCAGCTTGTTCATACC
>CAMFIX010000496.1 GCA_945952425.1 uncultured Pseudorhodobacter sp.
GCCCATCATCGTCGCGGCCAGGTTCAACCCGTCCATCGTGCGGCCAAGGCCCAGGGCGTTCAGCTCCCAGGACTTGTCCAGAAGCGTGATCTGCGCGTGGTAAAGGTCCAGGTGCCGGGTGCGGGCGGGCAGGTCCATCGGCTCCAGCGGGCCGCCGGATTCCTGCTGGATGACGTTCAGGCTCTGGCACAGCTTCAGGTAGTCGCACATGTCCTGATGCGTGCCGTCGCGCCGCCCGCGCTCGATGTCCATCACATAGGCCGGCCCGCCGACCGAGGTGAAGATCATGTCGCGCCCGCCGACGCGCAAATCCTTGGCACGGTTGCGGGCGGCCAGCGTAAAGGTCTCGGGCGCGGAGACCCGGGTTTCCTCGACAAGACCGGGGTCGAGGAAGACCATCTCGCCCTCCACCCTTGCCCCGGCGCGGCGGAAGGCCTCGCGGGCGGGGCCGTGCAGGACTTTCATCCCAAGCTCGGCCAGCACCCGCAGCGCCGCGGCATGGATGGCCGCGACCTGGTCGTCGCTGATGACACGGATCGGGTCATAGGCCCGCGGCACCTGGCCCCAGGGGCGTTGCGGCAGGCTGGCGGTGCGGCGCGGCTTTCTCATGGGGCTCTCCCGTCGGTCAAGGGCGGCATCTCGCGGCGCGGGGGCTGCGGCCCGTCGATCTCGCGCGCATAGCGGTGGGCCGAGTGGATCGCATCGGCCATGGACGACGGCTGCAGCGCATCGCCCACCAGGCCCAGGGCAGGGTGACGACCGGCAAGCTGCTGATAAAGCGCCAGATCCGGCAGCCGCCCGGTGCACAGAACCAGGGTCTCGCCCGGGATGAGGCTTTCAACGCCGGTATAGCTGCAGGTGGTGCGCAAGCCCCGTTCCCAGCCCGTCGCGCCCTGCCCCGTGACGATCCTGACCCCCAGCTCGATCAGCCGGGCCTGCACGAAGCCCTGCTCGTCGGTATAGGCCGTCCAGGACGAGACGACCGACTGCGGCGTCACGTAAGTCACCCGCCGCCCCTCGCGGGCAAAGCGTTCGGCCAGGGCACCTGCCATGAAGTAGTGCTCGTCGTCATAGATCACCACTTCGGCGCCCGGATCGGCGCCGGCGAAAATGTCGTCCGGGGTCAAGGCGCCGGGGAAAGCGCCGCCCATCCCCAAGACCCCCATCCCGTCGCGCCGCCACTGGCTGCCCGTCGCGATCACCACCCGGTCGGCCCCGAAATCCAGGACATCCTCGGCCGACATCCGGCTTTCGGGGTAAAGGCAGGCGTCGGTCTTGCCCAGCATGTGCAGCCGGTGATCGCGCACCCGGCCCCAGGTGGCGAGCCCCGGCAGCGTGCTTTCCCGGTTCACCCGTCCGCCCAGCTTGCGGGCGGCATCGGCCAGGTGCACCTCCAGCCCCCGCCGGGCAAGCGTCAGGGCCGCCTCCAGCCCCGCCGGACCGCCGCCCACGACCAGCACCTTCTCGCGCCGCGCCAAGGGGATGCGCTCGGGATGCCAGCCGCGCCGCCATTCCTCGCCCATCGTCGGGTTCTGCGTGCAGCGCAAGCCCACGCCCTCGTTGTTGGCCGCCCGACAGATGTTGCAGCCGATACATTCGCGGATCTCATCCGCCCGGCCCTCGCGGATTTTCGTCGGCAGGAAAGGGTCGGCGATCGAGGGCCGCGCCGCGCCGATGAAGTCCTGGATGCCACGTTTGATCTGGGAAACCATCCGGTCCGGAGAGGTGAAACGCCCGACAGAGACCACCGGCTTCGTCGTCACCCCTTTCACAAAACGAACATATTCCTCCTGGAAGCCCTCTTCCGAGAACCGCGCCGACTTGCTGTCGTTGCCCAGGGCGCCCGCGATGTTCACATCCCACAGGTCGGGCAGTTCGGCCAGCATCTCGACCGCCTCGCGCCCCTCGCCTGCCGAGGTCACGCCCGAGGGCCCCTGCAGCTCGTCCACCGCCAGCCGGATCGCCACGGCACAGGTGTCGCCCACCGCCTCGCGCGTGTCCTCCAGCATCTCGCGCAACAGCCGCACGCGGTTCTCCAGGCTGCCGCCATAGGCATCCCCCCGGTCATTCGTCCGCCGAGACAGGAACTGGAAGGGCAAATAATCATGCCCCGCATAGACATAGACGATATCGAACCCCGCGCGCTTGGCCCGCAGGGCCGCGTCGCGCTGCCAGCGGCGGAACGCCCGCATATCGGCCAGGTCCATCCCCCGCGCCGTCGTCGGCAGCTGGTACAGCGCCGGCTGCACCCGCGGCGCCAGCGTCGGCAGCCGCGTCATCCGGTTCGAGGCATGCGCCCCGCCATGCCACAGCTCGATCCCCGCAAGCGATCCATGCGCCTTGATCGCCTCGGCCGTCAGCGCCAAAGGCGCGATGTCGCCGTCGTCCCACAGCGTCAGAAAGGCATGCGGGCTGTCGTCTGAGGTTGGACTTATCGAACAATACTCGGTGCAGACCACCCCCCAGCCGCCCTCGGCCTTCACGCCCCGCAAGGCCGCCCCCGAGCGCGGCCGCTGCCAGCCGAAGCCCGTGGCATGCGGCGTCTGGTAAAAGCGGTTCGGCGCGGTCACCGGGCCAATCTTGACCGGCTGAAACAGGATTTCGTGCGACGGGTCCATGAGCACCTCCTGCCCCACCCTGCCATAAATTGAACAACAGTTCAACAGTCCCGATTTTTCGCCGAAAAATCGCGGTCCCGCGGCTCTTGCCCGAAGCGCGCCGAAGTGCCACGCTGCCCCCCATGTCGAAGATCCTCATCACCTGCGCGGTCACCGGCTCGATCCATGTGCCGAGCCAGTCGCCGCACCTGCCCGTCACGCCCGAGACGATCATCGCCTCGGCCCGCGCCGCCGCCGAGGCGGGCGCCGCGGTCCTGCACCTGCACGCCCGCCACCCCGACGACGGCCGCCCCTCTTCCGAGCCCACGCATTGGTCCTTCCTGCC
>CAMFIX010000497.1 GCA_945952425.1 uncultured Pseudorhodobacter sp.
ACCTTGCTCGGGCCAGGTTCGCGGCATGACCCGGGAGTTTTATAGCCTGCAATACGGTGACCAAGCAATCCGGTACGAGATCATCCGCCGAAAGAGGAAGACTCTCGAGATCGCTGTCGAGCCGGATGCGTCGGTGGTGGTCGCTGCACCGGAAGACGCGACACTGGAGGCCATCGAAGCCAAGCTCCGCAAGCGTGCAGCTTGGGTGACCAGGCAGCAGCGGTACTTTTCGCAGTTTCTGCCGAGGACGCCTGAGCGTCAGTTCATCGCTGGGGCAACGCATCTCTACCTGGGGCGTCAGTATCGATTAAAGGTCGTTCCACACGTCCAGGAATGCGTGAAGCTGATCCGCGGGTTCATCGTTGTTCAAACGCACCGGCCGAACAGGCCGGATGTGACGCGCGAACTGGTCGAGGCATGGTATCGAGACCGCGCACACCTCAAGTTTCCAGAGCGGATCGAACTCTGTCTCGGCCTTTTCCCGAATCCTGAGGCATTTCGTCCGAAGGGTCTTATCGTGCGCCAGATTCGGCAGAGGTGGGGCTCCATGTCGCCAGCTGGGCGTCTTCTGCTGAACCGCCGCCTCGTGCAGGCGCCGGTGGACGCCATCGATTATGTGATCACCCACGAGCTCTGTCACGTGGCAGAGGCCCATCACGGAGCTGCCTTCTTCGACCTCCTTCACAAGGTTATGCCAGATTGGGAGCGTCGGAAGCAGAGACTAGAACGGTCGATGGCCTGAGCAAAGTCGTGCAGTTTGAAATCCGGGGTCGGCATCACACCAAAATCCGCTCACCGGGATACTGCAACACCGTGGACCCGTGACCGCCCGCTTATCGTTCCAACCAAACCGTCGTCCAAATCACACCCTTGGGCGTAGCGAGATCTGGATCCTGTCAAGGTCCTCAGGGGCCAGTTCGGACGCGGCACGGTCGAGGATAGCCAGCAGATCGTCCTGTCTCGGCTGTCCGAAGGCGAGGCGGTAAAGCGCCACCGAACGATTGAGCCAGCCGAGACGCGTGCTTTCGCGGCTGAACGGCAACGAGAGGATGTGGCGCTCGACCTTGGTCGGGCCATCCAGCAGCCAGTAGGGCACCAACTCGGACCCATGATCATCGGTCGCGCGGGCGACCTCGAACATGGCGGCCCAGGGGTCTTGCCGCGCGTCAGATCCGATCGCCGCCCTTTTTGCGAGGTTCAGACGAACGGCATGGTTCTTGAAGCGATGGACGCGGCCTTCGCGCTGCTCCATGTCCACGGGATTGCCGGGCAGGTTCCAATGCACGATCCGGTGGCAGTAAAGATGAAAATCCAAACCCTCCTGCCCGATCGAGGTCGAGGCCAGGACGAAGGGGCGGAAGGGCGAGTTGAAGGCCAAGCGCACCTGGTCGACGCGCTGCGTGCCATCTTCGCCGGTGCCTCCTTTGACAAGCCGCGTGGCATAGCGGCCGCGCATGCGCAGCTTGGCGCGCCGCCGATGCTGGCGATCGATGGCGATGGCATTGCCGCGCAGCTCATAATGGCGCAGGTCGATCTGTGCGGGCAGAAGCGACAGGGCTTCGACCACCTTCTCCGCCAGAAGCGGCAGCGCCTGCGCGGGAGGCAGCGCGGTCAATCCCTCGCTCTCCGCAAGGACATGGAGATATTCGTCCAGCACGGCAGAGAGGTCATGGGCGCTGCAATAGTCCAGCACCGCGCGCCAATAGACCTCGTCGCTTTCGGCCCGCAGCAGGGATTGCACATCGGGTTGGTTGAAGAGGCGGCGAAACCCCATGGCGATCGTCGTCGCCGCCGACAAGAGGGCAGGGTCGTCCAGCTTCAACCCGGGGGCATGACGGCCAAGGGAGCGCAGGGCGCAGGTGGCGGGGCTGCCGAGGGCCAGATCGGTCAGGTGATCGAGCAGATTGGCGGGGTCCGGTCGTCCGCGTGGCGCCTTCGAGGCCTTGCGCAGCTCGTCCAGATGGTCGCGCCAGCCGGGCTCGTCGTCGAGACGGTCGGCCGGACCCCAGGAGGCGAGCCATGCCGCATAGCCCGCCTCGGCAAGGTCGAGGCTCGCAACACCTGCCCAATCCCATGTCACCTCGCGCTCGGCCTCGGTGCAACGGGCCGCAAGACGCGCAGCAAGAGGCGCAAGGCTGTCACGGGCGCGGGCGCGCAGCGTGACGTGGTCGGGCAGGGGGCCGCCCTGCGCTAGACGCAAGGGATCGACGGCGGCAGCGAGCAGGGGGGACGGCAACATCAGCGGCAAGACCCGGAGACCTGCCAGCCGCTCGGCCGTCACGGCAAACCGAAGGGGCCTGGCGGTCGGTGGGTTGGAATATGTGTGGCTCCCCTGCGCCGTCATGCCCATCCGCCGCTCGGCCTCGTAAGACAGGAGGGCCGCGATGGCATCGGGGACCATTTGCCAGTCCGAGAAGACCAGAAGCTTGCTGGCCGCGATCTGGGGGCCGAAACTCGGACGGCTTGGCGGCAGCCAGAGCCTGCGCCCGAGGTCATCCGAAAAGGCGAGGTTAAGGAGGGCCCGCATGCGGGCATTGCCGGCTTCGACGGGCTCATAGGCCTCCAGCGCCAGGGGCGAAAGCTGGCAGCGCAGGGCCGCCTTCAGGGCCTTGCGCTGCGCGACCGTCGGATGGTCCTTTGCCGCCTCAAGCTTGCGGGCAAGGTCGTAGTCGCGCATGAAACTGAGGAGATAGGGGGCCGATTTCCAAAAGCCGGTGACATCGGCGGAGCCAAAGGCGCGGGCGAGGTCGTTCATCGCCCTTGCGTCCGCCAGATCCGCGGTCGTCACCTGCAGGTTGGGCACCACCGCCTGAACCATGCCATCGCGCGCCTCGGTCTCGCTGACCCGTTCCGTCCGGGACATCACCTGACCGAGATGACGCTCGATGCGTCGCGCCGCGTCCTCGGCCGCGTCGAGCGATGCGGGCAGATGCCCCAAGGC